>NZ_JBSFKF010000003.1:386832-518542 GCF_053598415.1 Kitasatospora sp. NPDC001132
CGGTGCCGTCGATGTCGGAGTTGGCGACGTCGGAGGCCTCCGCGCGGGTGGGCCCGGCCGACTTCCCACTCCGGCTTCCCGCTACGAAGCCCCGCCACCGAGCCCCGCTACGCCCAGGGCAGCGGCGGCGCCGTGCGGGCCGGGGTCTCGGCGAGCCCCGCCAGCGCGAGCCGGACGCCCTCGGCCAGCTGGGGGTCCTCGCCGGCCGCCCAGTGGTGCGGGGCGAACGGCACCTCGACGTCCGGGTCGACGCCGTGGTTCTCCAGGCCCCAGCCGTAGTTCTCCATCCAGAGCGCGTACTTGGGCTGGGTGACCAGGGTGCCGTCGACCAGCCGGTAGCGGCTGTCGATGCCGATCACCCCGCCCCAGGTGCGGGTGCCGACCACCGGGCCGATCCCGAGCGCCTGGACGGCGGCGTTGACCACGTCGCCGTCCGAACCGGTGAACTCGTCGGCGAGCGCGACCACCGGGCCGCGCGGGGCGTCCGCCGGGTAGGGCACCGGGTGGTCGGTGTCCCGGATGACGTCCCAGCCGATGATCCGGCGGGCCAGCTTCTCGATCACCAGCTGCGAGGTGTGGCCGCCCCGGTTCCCCCGGACGTCGACGACCAGGCCCTCCCTGGCCATCTCGCTGCGCAGGTCGCGGTGCAGCTGGGCCCAGCCGGCCGTCTGCATGTCGGGGATGTGCAGGTAGCCCAGCCGCCCGCCGGACAGCTCGCGCACCGCGGCCCGCCGCCCGGCCACCCAGTCGTGGTAGCGCAGCGCCTCCTCGTCGGCGAGCGGGACGACCACCGGGTGGCGCCGGTCGGTGCCGTCCTTCCCGGCCACGGTCAGCTCGACCGGCTGCCCGGCGGTGCCGGCCAGCAGCGGCGCCGGCCCGGTGACCGGGTCCACCGGGCGGCCGTTGACGGCGAGCACCGCGTCGCCCGGGCGGATCGCCGCGCCGGGCGCGGCCAGCGGCGATCGGGCCCTGGGGTCGGAGGACTCCCCGGGCAGGATCCGGGCGATCCGCCACTGCTCGCCGTCCCGGACCAGGTCGGCGCCGAGCAGGCCCTGGCGCCGGGCGGGCTCGGTGTACCGGCCGTACGGCATCACGTAGGCGTGCGAGGTGCCGAGTTCGCCGTGCACCTCCCAGAGCAGGTCGACCAGTTCGTCGTGCGAGCCGATCCGCTCGACCAGCGGCCGGTAGCGCTCCAGCACCCCGGCCCAGTCGACGCCGGAGAGGTCGGGGCGCCAGAAGTTGTCCCGCATCAGTCGGCCGTTCTCGGCGTACATCTGCCGCCACTCGGCGGCCGGGTCGACGGTCACCCGCAGCCGGGCGAGGTCGACGGCGGTCTCCTCGTCGTCGCCGCCCTTGTGGTCGGCCGGGACGACCCGCAGTTCGCCCTCGTCCAGCACGGCCACCCGGGTGCCGTCCGCGCTGACCGCGAAGTCGTCCACGCCGTGCACCAGCTGCTCGACCCGGCGCTTGCGCAGGTCGAAGCGCTCCAGCACCGGGCGCGGCCGGTCGTCGTCCAACGAGGCGGCCTCGTCGCCGAGTTCGCCCATCAGCGGGGCCCTGGTCCAGAGCACGCCGTCCTTGGCGGCGGCCAGCTCCTCGAAGCGGCCGCCCTCGACCGGGAAGGGGACGATCCGGTCGGCGATGCCGTCCAGGTCCACCCTGGTCACCGGCGCGGCACCGGCCGCCGCCTCGCCGTCCGCCTTCCCGGCCTTCGGCTCGTCCTCCTCCCCGCCGAGCGGGCGCCCGGCCCGCCGCGGGCCGAACGGGGAGGGGGTGTCGGCGGCCAGCGTGACGAGGTAGGGGCGGCAGCCGTTCGGGAACGACAGGTCGAAGACGTGGGCGTCGTAGACCGGGTCGAAGTTGCGCACCGACAGGAAGGCCAGGTAGCGGCCGTCCGCGGTGAAGGAGGGCGAGGTGTCCACGAAGCGCGGCTGGGTGACCTCGCCGACGGTCCGGGTGGCCAGGTCGGCCAGCACGATCTGGCGCAGCGAGTGCGGGCCCATCCCGCGCACCGGGCGCGACCAGGCCAGCCAGGCCGAGTCCGGGCTGAAGGCGGGCCCGCCGGGCTCGCCGTCGGCGCTGCGATCCAGCTCGTGCACGGCGCCGTCGGCCAGCGAGACCAGCAGCACCCGGCCGTCGTGCACGCCGAGCGCGGCCCGCTTGCCGTCCGGGGAGACCGTCAGCGAGTTGACCCGGCCGAGCCGCCCCGCGGCCAGCCGGCGGCGCTCGGTGCCGTGCAGGTCGGGGGCGAACTCCAGGGCGTCCTCGCCCTCGGCGTCGGTCACCCACAGCACGCCCTGGGCGCCGTCCTCGCCGGGCACCACCCGGGCCAGGCGCCCGCGCACGCCGGGGGTCTCGTCCAGCACCCGGGCCGGGCCCTCGCGGTGGGTCAGCCAGTGCACGCTGCCGCGCACCACCACGGCGCTGCCCCGGCCGGTGCGGTCGGGGGCGACGGAGTCCAGCCAGTGCGCGGCGGGCACCGGGCGGGGGCGGCACCCGGCCCGCGGACCGGCGAGGCGGACGTCCAGCCGGCGCGGCTCGGCGCCCGCCAGGTCGTCCAGCAGCCAGAGGTCGCCGGCCCGGTGGAAGACCACCCGGGTGCCGTCGGTGGTGGCGCCCCGGGCGTAGAAGCCGTCCGGGTCGGTGGTGTGGCGGCGCAGGTCGGTGCCGTCCGGGCGGCTGGACCACAGCTCGCCGACGCCCTCGTGGTCGGACAGGAAGGCGATCCTGCCGTCGCGCCCGTCCTGCCCGGCCACCCACAGCGGCGAGTCCAGCTGCCCGTCCAGCTCCGCGTGGACGCGGGCGAACTCGTCCCGGCCGAGCCACAGCTTGCCGGCCCGCCCGCCCCGGTACCGCTTCCACCAGGCCGGGTCGCGGCCGTTGACGCTGTTCAGCAGCACCCGGTCACCGCCCGGCTCGAAGGCGAGGGCGCCGACCGGCCCGTACGGCAGCCGCTGCGGCTCGCCGCCGTCCAGCGGCACGGCGTGCGCCCAGGTGCGGCGGAAGCTCGACTCGCCGGCGGCGGTGGCGGCGATCGGGCGGCCGTCGGCCGTCCAGCCCAGCACCCGGGTCTGGTGACTGCCCCAGTGGGTGAGCCGGCGCGACGGGCCGCCGTCCACCGGCACCACGTGCACCTCGGGGGCGCCGTCCCGGGTGGTGGTGAAGGCGAGGTGACGCCCGTCCGGGGAGAACCGCGGGTGGTGGACCGGCAGGTGGTCCGCCGTCAGCCGCCAGGCCCGGCCGCCTTCCAGCGGGGCGAGCCAGAGGTCGTCCTCGGCGACGAAGGCGACCAGGTCGCCGTGCAGGTGGGGATGGCGCAGGTAGGCGCCCGCCGAGCTGTTCGGGGAGGTGCTCAGGGAGTCCGTCACCCGGCCAGCCTAGGCAGCCGCGCGTACGGTCCGCGCCGTTTTCCGCAGACTCCCGGCGCCGCCCGCGGACGGCCGTCACACGGCCGCGACCAGGGCGCCGGGGCGCGCTACGACCAGCGGCCGGTGCGCCCCAGCAGCAGTGCGCCGGCGGCGACCCCGGCGGTGGAGGTGCGCAGCACCGAGGGGCCCAGCCGGTACGGCTTGGCGCCGGCCTCGGCGAAGGCGGCCAGCTCCTCCGGGGAGACCCCGCCCTCCGGGCCGACCACCAGCACGATGTCCCCGGCCTCCGGCAGACCGGCGTGCGCCAGCGGCTCGGCGCCTTCCTCGTGCAGCACGGCGGCGAACGCGGCCCCCAGCAGCACCGGCGCCAGCTGCCGGGTGGTCATCACGTCCCGGACCTCGGGGAAGCGCAGCCGGCGGGACTGCTTGCCGGCCTCCCGGGCGGTGGCCCGCCACTTGGCGAGCGCCTTGGCGCCGCGCTCGCCCTTCCACTGGGTGATGCAGCGCGAGGCGGACCACGGGATCACCACGTCCACGCCGACCTCGGTCATCGTCTCCACGGCCAGCTCGCCGCGGTCGCCCTTGGGCAGCGCCTGGACGACCACGATCCGCGGCGCGGGCTCCGGCTCCCGTCGCACGGCGGCGACCGTCACGTCGATCCCGTCCTTGCCGAGCACCGTGTCGACCGTGCCGTCCACGCCGAGCCCCAGCCCGTCGGCCAGGGTCACCGCCTCGCCCGGCTCCAGCCGCTTGACCGCGGCCGCGTGCCGCCCCTCCGGGCCGTCCAGGCGCACCACGGCCCCGGGCGCGGCGGCGGCGATCCGCTCGGTCTCGACGAAGAAGACGGGCGCGGTCATGACGGAAAACCTCCAGAAGTGGGACGGACACACGGAAGGGGTGCCGGGGGCCGAGCCCCCGGCACCCCTCCGCGGACGACTACCGGCCGTTGAAGGCGTCCTTCAGCCGGGAGAAAAGGCCCTGCTGGCCCGGTGCGAACTGGCCGGACGGGCGCTCCTCGCCACGCAGCACCGCGAGGCGGCGCAGCAGCTCCTCCTGCTCGGCGTCGAGCTTGCTGGGCGTCTTCACCTCGACGTGCACTATCAGGTCGCCCCGGCCGCCGCCGCGCAGGTGGGTGATGCCCCGGCCGTGCAGCGGGATCGACTGCCCGGACTGGGTGCCGGGCCGGATGTCGACCTCCTCCAGGCCGTCCAGGGTCTGCAGCGGCACCTGGGTGCCGAGCGCGGCCGCCGTCATCGGGATGGTGACGGTGCAGTGCAGGTCGTCCCCGCGCCGCTGGAAGATGTTGTGGGTGGTCTCGGCGATCTCGACGTACAGGTCGCCGGCCGGGCCGCCGCCGGGGCCGACCTCGCCCTCGCCGGCCAGCTGGATCCGGGTGCCGTTGTCGACACCGGCCGGGATCTTGACGGTCAGGGTGCGGCGGGCCCGCACGCGGCCGTCGCCGGCGCACTCCGGGCACGGGGTCGGCACGACGGTGCCGAAGCCCTGGCACTGCGGGCAGGGGCGGGAGGTCATGACCTGGCCCAGGAAGGACCGGGTGACCTGGGAGACCTCGCCCTTGCCGCGGCACATGTCACAGGTCTGCGCCGAGGTGCCGGGGGCCGCGCCCTCGCCGCTGCAGGTGGTGCAGGTGACGGCGGTGTCGACCTGGAGTTCCTTGGTGGTGCCGAAGGCGGCCTCCTCCAGGGTGATCTCCAGCCGGATCATGGCGTCCTGGCCGCGGCGGGTGCGCGAGCGCGGGCCGCGCTGGCCGGCCGCGGCGCCGAAGAAGGCGTCCATGATGTCGGAGAAGCCGAAGCCCGCCGCGCCGGCCCCGAAGCCGCCCGCACCGCCGCCGCCCGGGGACAGCGGGTCCCCGCCGAGGTCGTAGACCTGACGCTTCTGCGGGTCGGAGAGCACCTCGTAGGCGGCGTTGATCTCCTTGAACCGCTCCTGCGTCTTCGGGTCCGGGTTGACGTCCGGGTGCAGTTCGCGTGCCAGGCGCCGGAACGCCTTCTTGATCTCGTCCTGCCCCGCATCCCGTCGGACGCCGAGTACCGCGTAGTAGTCCGTGGCCACCAAATGCTCCGCTTGTTCCGCCTGTAGTAGTGCTGCGACTGGACGCCGCCGTCGGAGGCCCGACGGCGACCCTTGCTAGGACTCGGCCAGGATCTGGCCCACGTACCGCGCCACCGCTCGCACCGCCCCCATTGTGCCCGGGTAGTCCATCCGGGTCGGACCGATCACACCCAGTTTCGCCACGCTCTCGTCGCCCGAACCGTAGCCGACCGAAACGACCGAGGTGGAATTCAGCCCCTCGTAGGCGATCTCCCGCCCGATCCGGACCGTCATCCCGGCGTCCGCGGTCTCACCCAGGAGACGGAGCAGGACGACCTGCTCCTCCAGGGCCTCCAGCACCGGCTGGATGGTGAGCGGGAAGTCGTGCCCGAAGCGGGTCAGGTTGGCCGTGCCGGCCAGCATGATCCGCTCCTCGTTCTGCTCGGCGAGCGTCTCGAACAGCGTCGCCAGGACCGTGCTGACGGTCGGCCGGTCGGCCTGCTCGAACTGCGCCGGCAGCTCCTCCAGCAGCCCCGGGACCTCCGGGAGGCGCCGGCCGGCGGCTCTCGCGTTGATCCGGGCCCGCAGGTCCGCCAGCACCGTCTCGCCGACCGGGCCCGGGCAGTCGACCATCCGCTGCTCGACCCGGCCGGTGTTGGTGATCAGCACCAGCATCACCTTGGCCGGGGCCAGCGCCACCAGCTCGATGTGCCGGACTGTGGAGCGCGTCAGCGACGGGTACTGCACCACCGCGACCTGCCGGGTGAGCTGGGCGAGCAGCCGCACGGTGCGGGCGACCACGTCGTCCAGGTCCACCGCGCCGTCCAGGAAGTGCCGGATGGCCCGGCGCTCGGGGGCGGTCATCGGCTTGATCTCGGCGAGCTTGTCGACGAAGAGGCGGTACCCCTTGTCGGTGGGGATGCGGCCGGCGCTGGTGTGCGGCTGGTGGATGTAGCCGTCCTCCTCCAGCGCCGCCATGTCGTTGCGGACGGTCGCCGGGGAGACCCCGAGGTTGTGCCGCTCCACCAGGGCCTTGGAGCCGACCGGCTCCTCGGTGCCCACGTAGTCCTGCACGATCGCGCGGAGCACCGCGAGCTTGCGTTCGTCCAGCTGGCGGACCTCACCGGCCATGGGGCACGCACCTCCGTCCTCGCACGTCGTCCGACCGTGTCCCTCGCTGCGGGCCGTTCCGGGGCCCTCGGCCTTGGCACTCTGAACGTACGAGTGCCAGAACCGTACCTGCCAGTGTACGGCCCGGGTCCTGTGGCAGGAACGGCCCGACCGGGGTGATCCTGCCCGCAGTTCCGGACACGGCCCGCGGGGCCCCGCCGGTTCGATCCTCCCGGCGCCGCAGTGGTGCCGGGAAGCCGTCCGGGTGGCAGCATCGAAAGCGACGGCGAACGGAGGAGCAAGCGATGTCGAGCTCGGGCCAGCACACCCGTTTCGCGCCCGACCGCGGCCTGACCAGCCGCATGGTCGCGACGATGTTCGTGATCGGGCTGCTGTACGTCGGTTTCACCGGCCTGCTGATCGCGCTGCTGCGCGGCGCCTGGCCACTGATCGTCCTGATCTCCGGCGGGCTGTTCGTGGCCCAGTTCTGGTTCAGCGACAAGATCACCGAGCGGGCGATGGGCGCCCGCCAGGTGTCCCCGGAACAGTTCCCCCAGCTGCACGGCACGGTCGACCGGCTCTGCGCCCTCGCCGACATGCCCAAACCCCGGGTGGCGGTCGCCGACAGCGACATGCCGAACGCCTTCGCCACCGGCCGCAACCCGCAGAACGCGGTGGTCTGCGTGACCACCGGGCTGCTGCGCCGGCTGGAGCCGGAGGAGCTGGAGGGCGTCCTCGCCCACGAGCTGTCGCACGTCGCCCACCGGGACGTCGCGGTGATGACGATCGCCGGCTTCCTCGGCGTCCTCGCCGGGGCGATGACCCGGATCGCCGTGTACGGCGGGTTCATGGGCGGCGGGCGCAACAACAACGACCAGAACGCGGCCGTCCTGGCGCTGATCATCCCGCTGGTGTCGATCGTCGTCTACGCGATCAGCTTCCTGCTCACCCGGCTGCTGTCCCGCTACCGCGAGCTGGCCGCGGACCGGGCCGCAGCGCAGCTCACCGGCCGGCCCAGCGCCCTGGCCTCGGCGCTCACCAAGGTGACCGGGCAGATCGCGGCCATCCCCAGCAAGGACCTGCGCCAGGCGCAGCCGTACAACGCCTTCTACTTCGCCCCCGCGCTGAGCGCCCGGGAGACCGCCTCGCAGCTGTTCTCCACCCACCCGACGCTGGAGAAGCGGCTGGAGCAGCTGGCGAGGATCTCCGGGCAGCTCGGACACTGAGCCCGACCCGACCCACCGATTCCGTCCCGACCCGTCCCAGCCGATTCCGACCCGACCCGTCCCAGTCCGTTCCGTCCCGAAAGGACCGCCGTGGGATTCCTGGACACCCTGTTCGGCCGCACCAAGCCCGTCAAGCCCGACCTCGACCAGCTGTTCGGCGTGCCGTCCGCCGCGCTCACCCTGGAGGCCGGGGCCGGGTTCACCCCCACCGGGCTCGGCTCGGTCTGCTTCGCCGCCGTCGAGGGCGCGGCCTTCGTCCAGGTCGAGCAGCAGGTCAGGGCGCTGCTGGACGCCGACACCGAGCGCGGCGGCGTCCCGGTGGAGGCCTCCAAGGACGGCTACGGCTACACCTGGCTGCTCGCCCGCCACCGGCCCGAGGAACTGCCGGAGCTGGTGAACGACCTGCACGCGGTCAACAGCGAGCTGGAGGCGAACGGCTTCGGGCCGCAGCTGCTCTGCTCGCTGGTGGCCTTCCGCAACCCCGAGGGGCAGTCGCTGGCCCTGGTCTACCTGTACAAACGGGGAACGTTCTACCCCTTCGCCCCGATGCCCGGCGGCGGGGAGCGGCGCAACAGCCCGCTGGAGCTGCAGGTCAACGCGATGCTGGGGAACGACCTGCGGCTGGAGAAGGACCTCAGCCGCTGGTTCCCGGTCTGGGGCGCGCCGGGCCTGTGACGGTCCGTCCGTAGACTCGCGACCATGCGCAGCCGCCAGTACGGACCCGACCTGACCCCGCCGTGGAAGAAGCAGCAGCCCGCCCCGGAGGTGCCCGCCGAGCGGGACCTGGTGGTCGAGGAGGCGGCGAGCGGCTTCTGCGGGGCGGTGGTGCGCTGCGAGAAGACCGCGGAGGGGTTCACCGTCACCCTGGAGGACCGGTTCGGCAAGCACCGGGTGTTCCCGCTGGTGCCGCGCGGCTTCCTGCTGGAGGGCAGGGTCGTCACCCTGGTCCGCCCGGCCGGCCCGGCGGCGCCCCGCACCCCGGCCCGTACCGCCTCCGGCTCGATCGCCGTCCCGAACGCCCGCGCCCGGGTCGCCCGCGAGTCCCGGATCTACGTCGAGGGCCGGCACGACGCCGAGCTGGTCGAGCGGGTCTGGGGCGACGACCTGCGGATCGAGGGCGTGGTCGTCGAGTACCTGCGCGGCATCGACGACCTGCCCGCGATCGTCGCCGACTTCGCCCCCGGCCCGGAACGGCGCCTCGGCGTCCTGGTCGACCACCTGCTCCCCGGCACCAAGGAGCACCGCATCGCCGCCCAGGTCACCGGCGCCTCGGTGCTGGTCGTCGGCCACCCCTACATCGACATCTGGCAGGCCGTTAAGCCCGCCAGCGTCGGCATCCCCGCCTGGCCCGCCGTCCCGAGGGGCGAGGACTGGAAGGAGGGCACCTGCCGCCGCCTCGGCTGGCCGGTGGACACCCCGGCGGCCTGGAAGCACATCCTGTCGAAGGTGAACAGCTACAAGGACCTGGAGCCCGAACTCCTGGGCCGGGTGGAGGAGTTGATCGACTTCACGGCCCTGCCGGGTCAGGAGTAGGTCTTGAACTCCGAGGTGTCGAGTGTGATGCCCGGCAGGTCCAGCGGAACGGGTTCGCCGAACTTGGTCGTCCGCTCCACCGTGTAGTCCGGGAGTCCGGAGGCGCTCGCCGGGGTCGGCTCGGTCAGGAGCACACAGACGGCCTTGATCGGGTCGACGACCAGGTACACCGGAATCGCGCCCTCCGCGTACAACTCCCGCTTGGTCCGGTAGTCGCGCAGGACGCTGGTCTTGGAGACGACCTCGACCACCAACGTGAGAAGGGGCGCGGGAACCAAACGGCCGGGCCCCTCGAAGGCGTCCCGCTCGAACACGACGAGATCCGGCTGGGGCTCGCTCGTCAGCCCGGGAAGGTCGATGTCCTGCGTGGTCAAGCGGTGCCACCGCGACCGGGGAAGCTGGTCGCGGATGGCTTCGACAATGATGTTGTGGACCAGATCCGGCCCGGCCATCAGCACGATTTCCCCCCTGATGAGCTCGGCTTTGAAGCCTTCGGGGACCTCCAGGTTCTCGAAGATCCCCGTCACCCGGTCATCGATGGCGGTCATGGCGCGCTCCCTCCGACGGCTGACACCACGTTAACGATACTCAGTCCACCAGGTCACGTACCACCGCGTCGGCCAGGAGGCGGCCCCGGAGGGTGAGGGCGGCGCGGCCCCGCTCGTAGGGGCCGGGGGCGAGGAGGCCGTCGGCGAGGTGGCGGGCGGCCCACTCGCGGCCGGTGGCGGTGAGCAGGTCGAGGGGGACGCCCTCGACGAGGCGCAGTTCGAGCAGGACGCGCTCGACGCGGCGGTCCTCGTCGGCCAGCAGCTCGCGGGCCTGGGCGGGGGTGCGCTGCTCGGCGAGGGCCCGGGCGTAGGCGGCGGGGTGCTTGGCGTTCCACCAGCGGACGCCGCCGACGTGGCTGTGGGCGCCGGGGCCGGCGCCCCACCAGTCGGCGCCGGTCCAGTAGAGCTCGTTGTGGCGGCAGCGGCCCTCGGGGGTGGTGGCCCAGTTGGAGACCTCGTACCAGGAGTAGCCGGCGGCGCTCAGCGCCTCCTCGGCGATCAGGTAGCGGTCGGCGTGCACGTCGTCGTCGATCATCGGCAGTTCGCCGCGCTTGACCCGGGCGGCGAGCCGGGTGCCCTCCTCGACGATCAGCGAGTACGCGGAGACGTGGTCGGGCCCGGCGCCGATGGCGGCGTCCAGGGAGGCCCGCCAGTCGTCGTCGGACTCGCCCGGGGTGCCGTAGATCAGGTCGAGGTTGACGTGCTCGAAGCCGGCCGCGCGGGCCTCGGCCACGCACGCCTCGGGGCGGCCCGGGGTGTGGTGGCGGTCCAGCAGTTTCAGCACGTGCGGGCGGGCGCTCTGCATGCCGAAGGAGAGCCGGTTGTAGCCGCCCTCGCGCAGTTCGGCCAGGTACGCCGGGTCCACCGACTCCGGGTTGGCCTCGGTGGTGATCTCGGCGTCCTCGGCGAGGCCGAACTCGTCGCGGATCGCGGCGAGCATCCTCACCAGGTCGCGGGCGGGCAGCAGGGTCGGGGTGCCACCGCCGAGGAAGACCGTCCGCACCGGGAGGTCCGTGTCCCCCAGCACCTTCCGGGCCAGGCGGATCTCGGCGACCACGTTGTCCGCGTAGGTGTCCTGCGAGGCGACCGCCCCGGAGGAGCGCAGCTCGGTGGCGGTGTACGTGTTGAAGTCGCAGTAGCCGCAGCGGCTGGCGCAGTACGGCACGTGCAGGTAGAAGCCGAACGGCCGCGAGCCCAGCCCGTCGAGGGCGTGCGCGGGCAGGGAACCGTCGGACGGCACCGGTTCGCCGTCGGGGAGTGCGGAGGGCATGAGCCCATTGTCCCGTACGGCCCGACCGAACCGGCGGGCCGTACGGGAGCTGGGGTGCTCAGGCCTCGTTGGCGCCCGCGTACATCGCGGCCACCGCGTCCGCGTAGGTCCGCTCGACCACCGGGCGCTTGATCTTCAGGCTCGGGGTGAGCTCGCCGTGCTCGATGTCGAGGTCGCGCGGCAGCAGGTGGAACTTCTTGATCGTCTGCCAGCGCTGGAGGTCGCCGTTGACCCGCTTGACGAAGCCCTCGATCAGCTGGTGCACGGCCGGCTCGACGGCCAGCTCGGCGTAGGACCTGCCGGCCAGGCCGTGCTCGGCGGCCCACGGCAGCAGGACCGCCTCGTCCAGGCCGATCAGCGCGGTGCAGTAGTTGCGACCGTTGCCGATCACCAGGATGTTGCTGACGAACGGGCAGACCGCCTTGAACTTGCCCTCGACCTCGCTGGGCGCCACGTACTTGCCGCCGGAGGTCTTGAACAGGTCCTTCTTGCGGTCCGTGATCCGCAGGAAGCCGTCCGGGGTGAGCTCGCCGATGTCCTCGGTGTGGAACCAGCCGTCCGGCTCCAGCACCTCGGCGGTCTTCTCCGGCAGGTTGTGGTAGCCGCGCATGACGCCCGGGCCGCGCAGCAGGATCTCGCCGTCCTCGGCGATCCGCACCTCGGTGCCGGGCAGCGGGCGGCCCACCGTGCCGATCCGCACGTCCTCCGCGCGGTTGACGCAGGAGCCGGCGCTGGTCTCGCTCAGGCCGTAGCCCTCCAGGATCGGCACCCCGGCGCCGAGGAAGAAGTAGCCGATCTCCGGGGCGAGCGCGGCGCTGCCGGAGACCGCGCCGCGCAGCCGGCCGCCGAAGGCCGCCCGGATCTTCGCGTACACCAGCTTGTCGGCCAGCGCGTGCTGCGCCCGCAGGCCCAGCGGGGCGGAGTCGGTCCCGGTGGCGACCCGGTTCTCCTGCACCACCCGGGCGTGCTCGCGGGCGACCTTGGCCGCCCACATGAAGATCTTGTACTTGGCGCCGCCCTCGGCCCTGGCCTTGCCCGCGATGCCGTTGTAGACCTTCTCGAAGATGCGCGGCGCCGAGGCCATGACGGTCGGCCGGATCGCCGGCAGGTTGTGGATGATCCGGTCCACCCGGCCGTCCACCGCCATCACGTGCCCGGTGGCGATCTGCCCGGAGATCAGCGTCTTGCCGAACACGTGCGACAGCGGCAGCCACATGAACTGCACGTCGTCGGGGCCCAGCAGCCCGCTGGCCTCCTGCGCCCGGCCCTCGTACGCCCAGCAGTCGTGCACCAGGCGCACGCCCTTGGGGCGGCCGGTGGTGCCGGAGGTGTAGATCAGGGTGGCCAGCTGCTCCTTGTCGAGCCCTTCGACGGCCTTCTCCACCGCGCCCGGGTGCTCGGCCAGGTACCGGGTGCCGCGCTCCTCCAGCTCGGCGAGGGTGATCAGGTCGAGGCCGGCGGTCTCGGGGGCTTCGGCGGGCGCGTCGAAGAGGATCACGGTGCGCAGCTCGGGCAGCCGGTCGATCTGCCCGACGGCCTTGGCCAGCTGGGCCGCGTTCTCGGCGAACAGCGCCCGGGAGCCGGAGTCGGAGAGGATGAACGCGGTCTCGTCCGCGTTGGTGCTCGGGTAGACGGTGGTGATCGCGGCGCCCGCGCACATGGCGCCCAGGTCGGCGACGATCCACTCGAGCCTCGTCGAGGAGGCCAGCGCCACCCGGTCCTCGGGCCGGATGCCGAGCGCCATCAGGCCGGCGGCCACCGCCTTCACCCGGGTCGCCGTCTGGGCCCAGGTGAGCGAGCGCCACTGCTCGGCGCCGGGCGCGCCGTCGGCGGCCTGCTCGTCCACGGGCGAGGGGTAGCGGTAGGCCTCGGCGTTCGGGGTCAGGGCGACCCGCTCCAGGAACAGGTGGGCGACGGAGGCGGGACGCCCGGCGACGAGGTCGGGCCTGCCGGAGCCGATCAGGGACTGCGCGGAACTCAACGAGGACCTCCGGTGGCGGGTGGCCGTGTGAGGGATTGTCGCGGCGTCCATGGGGGGCGGCCGCCGGGCCCCCGGTTCACCTGAGCGGTACCGGTCAGTAACAAAGGGGCAATCAGCAGCCTAGGGGGAAAGCGGTCATTCCGTAAGAGGGCAGTACCCGACGGCACGCCCCCGCACCCCCCGTGCCGCACCCTGCCGCAGGGCAAAGGCCGGGCAAACCTCCGGTTCCCACACGCCGAATGGCCCGCCCCGCACCATGGACCACCCAGAATTAGGGGTGGCCAACCCGACCGGCGACGACAAGAGTGTGCTAGTGCTGATCAGACTGCTGAGGGCGTACCTGCGCCCGTACTCCCGACCGATCACCCTGCTGGTGCTGCTCCAGCTGGTGTCCACCCTCGCGGCGCTCTACCTGCCGACACTCAACGCCGACATCATCGACGACGGTGTGGTCAAGGGCGACACCGGCTACATCCTGCGCGTCGGCGGGGTGATGATCGCCGTCACCGTCGTCCAGGCCCTGTGCTCCATCGGCGCCGTCTTCATCGGCGCCCGCACCGCCATGGCGTTCGGCCGCGACGTCCGCGCCGCCGTCTTCGACCGCGTGCAGAGCTTCTCCGCCCGCGAGGTCGGCCAGTTCGGCGCGCCCTCGCTGATCACCCGCACCACCAACGACGTCCAGCAGGTCCAGATGCTCGCCCTGATGAGCTTCACGCTCATGGTCGCCGCGCCGATCATGTGCGTCGGCGGCATCATCATGGCGCTCAACCAGGACGTCCCGCTGTCCGGCCTGCTGCTCGCCGTCATCCCCGCGCTCGGCGTCGTCGTGCTCCTCCTGGTCCGCGCGCTGCGCCCCAAGTTCCGCAGCATGCAGGAGCGGATCGACACCGTGAACCGGGTGCTGCGCGAGCAGATCACCGGCATCCGCGTCATCCGCGCCTTCGTCAAGGACGACCAGGAGCAGGCCCGCTTCGCCGGCGCCAACGAGGACCTCACCGACGTCGCCCGCCAGGTCGGCCGGCTGATGTCCGTCATGTTCCCCGCCGTCATGCTGGTGGTGAACGTCTCCAGCGTCGCCGTGCTCTGGTTCGGCGCGCACCGCATCGACAGCGGCGCCATGGAGATCGGCGCGCTCACCGCGTTCCTCTCCTACCTGATGCAGATCCTGATGAGCGTCATGATGGCCACCTTCATGTTCATGATGGTGCCGCGCGCCGAGGTCTGCGCCGAGCGCATCCAAGAGGTCCTCGGCACCCACAGCAGCGTCGTCCCGCCCACCGCCCCCGTCACCGAGACGGCACGCCGCGGCAACCTGGAACTGCGCGACGTCGACTTCCGCTACCCCGGCGCCGAGGCCTCGGTGCTGCGCGGCATCGACCTCACCGCCCGCCCCGGCGAGACCACCGCCATCATCGGCTCCACCGGCAGCGGCAAGTCCACCCTGCTCGGCCTCGTCCCCCGGCTCTTCGACGCCACCTCCGGCCGGGTCCTGATCGACGGCGTGGACGTCCGCGAACTCGCCCCCGCCGCGCTCGCCGAGAGCGTCGGCATCGTCCCGCAGAAGCCCTACCTCTTCTCCGGCACCGTCGCCAGCAACCTCCGCTACGGCCGACCCGACGCCACCGACGAGGAACTCTGGCACGCCCTGGAGATCGCCCAGGCCAAGGAGTTCGTCGAGAAGCTCCCCGAAGGCCTGGACGCCCCCATCGCCCAGGGCGGCGGCAACGTCTCCGGCGGCCAGCGCCAACGCCTGGCCATCGCCCGGACCCTCGTCCGCCGGCCCTCCGTCTACCTCTTCGACGACTCCTTCTCCGCGCTGGACTACGCCACCGACGCCAAGCTCCGCAAGGCGCTCGCCCGCGAGACCTCCGACGCCACCGTCCTGATCGTCGCCCAGCGGGTGTCCACCATCCGCGACGCCGACCGGATCATCGTCCTCGACGAGGGCGCCGTCGTCGGCACCGGAACCCACCACGAACTGATGGCCGACAACCCGACGTACCGGGAGATCGTGCTCTCCCAGCTCACCGAGCAGGAGGCGGCGTGACCAGCCCCGGAAAGCCCGAACTGAACAAGGGCCCGGCCCCCAGAGCCACCGCCCCCGCGGACGGCCCCGCGAACGCCGCCACGGCCGCCCCCGAGAAGGCCGCCCTCTCCAAGGACGACCCGAAGCCCGCCACACTGCCCAGCGACTCGCAGGCCGCCGCCGCCCGCCGCGGCCCGGCCGGCCCCGGCCGCTTCATGGGCGGCCAGGGCGCCGAGAAGTCCATGGACTTCAAGGGCTCCGGCAAGCGCGTCCTCGGCCTGCTGCGCCCCGAACGCAACACCCTGATCGGCGTCCTGATCCTCGGCGTGCTCGGCATCGGCTGCGCCGTCATCGGCCCCAAGATCCTCGGCGACGCCACCGACCTCATCTTCGCCGGCGTCATCGGCGCCCGCTTCCCGGCCGGCGCCTCCAAGGAACAGGCCATCGAAGGGCTGCGCGCCCACGGCGACGGCGGCATCGCCGACCTGCTCTCCGCCGTCGACTTCATCCCCGGCCAGGGCATGGACTTCGGCGCCATCGGCACCGTCCTGCTCTGGGTGCTCGGCGTCTACGTCGCCTCCGCCCTCTTCGGCATCGTCCAGGGCCGGCTCGCCACCCGGGCCATCCAGGCCGCCGGCTACCGGCTGCGCCAGGACGTCGAGGCCAAGCTCGCCCGGCTGCCGCTCAGCTACTTCGACAAGCAGCCGCGCGGCGAGGTGCTCAGCCGGGTCACCAACGACATCGACAACATCGGCCAGTCCATGCAGCAGACGCTGGGACAGGTCGTCAACTCGCTGCTCACCGTGGTCGGCGTGCTCGCGATGATGTTCTGGATCTCCCCGCTGCTCGCCGTGATCGCGCTGGTCTCGGTGCCGGTCTCGGTGGTCGTCGCCACCAAGGTCGGCAAGCGGGCCCAGCCGCAGTTCGTCCAGCAGTGGATGTCCACCGGCCAGCTCAACGCCCACATCGAGGAGATGTACACCGGCCACACCCTGGTCAAGGCGTTCGGGCGCCAGCAGGAGTCCGCAGAAACCTTCCGCGCGCACAACGAGGCGCTCTACCAGGCCAGCTACAAGGCCCAGTTCATCTCCGGCATCATCCAGCCCGCGATGATGCTGATCGGCAACCTCCAGTACGTGCTGGTCGCCGTCGTCGGCGGCCTGCGGGTGGCGAGCGGCGCGCTGTCCATCGGCGACGTCCAGGCGTTCATCCAGTACTCGCGGCAGTTCAGCCAGCCGCTCACCCAGGTCGCCAGCATGGCCAACCTGGTGCAGTCCGGCGTCGCCTCCGCCGAGCGCGTCTTCGAGCTGCTGGACGCCCCCGAGCAGAGCCCCGAGCCGGCCATGCCCGAACGGCCCGACGTGGTGCACGGCCGGGTCGTCTTCCAGGACGTGTCCTTCCGCTACGACCCCGAGAAGCCGCTCATCGAGGACCTCTCGCTCAAGGTCGAACCCGGCCAGACCGTCGCCATCGTCGGCCCCACCGGCGCCGGCAAGACCACCATGGTCAACCTGCTGATGCGGTTCTACGAGGTCAGCTCCGGACGGATCACCCTCGACGGCGTGGACATCGCCGCGATGTCCCGCGAGGAACTGCGCTCCGGCATCGGCATGGTGCTCCAGGACACCTGGCTGTTCGGCGGCAGCATCGCCGACAACATCGCCTACGGCGCCGAGTCGGCCACCCGCGAGCAGGTCATCGAGGCCGCCAGGGCGGCCCACGTCGACCGCTTCGTGCGCACCCTGCCGGACGGCTACGACACCGTCATCGACGACGAGGGCACCGGCGTCAGCGCCGGCGAGAAGCAGCTGATCACCATCGCGCGGGCGTTCCTCGCCGAGCCGTCCATCCTGGTCCTGGACGAGGCGACCAGCTCCGTCGACACCCGCACCGAGGTGCTCATCCAGCGGGCCATGGCCCGGCTGCGCACCGGCCGCACCAGCTTCGTGATCGCCCACCGGCTCTCCACCATCCGGGACGCCGACGTGATCCTGGTGATGGAGAACGGCTCGATCGTCGAGCAGGGCTCGCACGACGAGCTGATCGCCGCCGACGGCGCCTACGCCCGGCTCTACCAGGCGCAGTTCGCCGAGGCCGTGGCCGAGATGGACTGACGTCCCACCAGTCGGCGGGCCGGGGCGGGGACTTCCCGCCCCGGCCCGCCGCACTTCGGCCCCTCGCACTTCGGCCCGCCGGACGGGCGCGGGCGGAGGGGCCGCGGAAAAGCCGGAAGGGCCCGGGCGGGTGCCCGGGCCCTTCCGGCGCGCGTCGCCGCCGGCCGCCGTTACTTCTTCTCCTTCGGCGGCTCGGCGTCGGTGGACAGCGCGGCGATGAAGGCCTCCTGCGGGACCTCCACGCGGCCGACCATCTTCATCCGCTTCTTGCCTTCCTTCTGCTTCTCCAGCAGCTTCCGCTTACGGGAGATGTCACCGCCGTAGCACTTGGCGAGGACGTCCTTGCGGATCGCGCGAACCGTCTCGCGGGCGATCACCCGGGAGCCGATGGCCGCCTGGATCGGCACCTCGAACTGCTGGCGGGGGATGAGCTTCTGGAGCTTGCCCGCCATCATCACGCCGTAGTTGTAGGCCTTGTCCTTGTGGACGATCGCGGAGAAGGCGTCCACCGCGTCGCCGTGCAGCAGGATGTCGACCTTGACCAGCTGGGCGGTCTGCTCGCCGATGGGCTCGTAGTCCAGCGAGGCGTAGCCGCGGGTCTTGGACTTCAGCTGGTCGAAGAAGTCGAAGACGATCTCCGCGAGCGGCAGGGTGTAGCGCAGCTCGACCCGGTCCTCGGACAGGTAGTCCATGCCCTGGAGGTTGCCGCGGCGGGACTGGCAGAGCTCCATGATCGCGCCGACGAACTCGTTGGGCGCGAGGATGGTGCCGCGCACGACCGGCTCGTACACCTCGGCGATCTTGCCGACCGGGAACTCGCTCGGGTTGGTGACGGTGTGCTCGCTGCCGTCCTCCATGATCACCCGGTAGACCACGTTCGGGGCGGTGGAGATCAGGTCGAGGTTGAACTCGCGCTCCAGGCGCTCCCGGATGATCTCCAGGTGCAGCAGGCCGAGGAAGCCACAGCGGTAGCCGAAGCCGAGCGCGACCGAGGTCTCCGGCTCGTACACCAGGGCGGCGTCGTTGAGCCGCAGCTTGTCCAGGGCGTCGCGCAGCAGCGGGTAGTCCGAGCCGTCCAGCGGGTAGAGGCCGGAGAACACCATCGGGCGCGGGTCCTTGTAGCCGCCGAGCGGCTCGGTGGCGCCCTTGTGCATCGAGGTGATCGTGTCACCGACCTTGGACTGCCGGACGTCCTTCACACCGGTGATGATGTAGCCCACCTCGCCGACACCGAGGCCGTCCGCGACCTTCGGCTCGGGCGAGATGACACCGATCTCCAGCAGCTCGTGGGTGGCGCCGGTGGACATCATCGAGATGCGCTCGCGCTTGGTGAGCTGGCCGTCCACGACACGGACGTAGGTGACCACGCCGCGGTAGGAGTCGTACACCGAGTCGAAGATCATCGCGCGGGCCGGGGCGTCCTTGACGCCGACCGGGGCCGGGATGGTGTTGACGATGTGGTCGAGCAGGTCCTCGACGCCCAGGCCGGTCTTGGCGCTGACCTGGAGCACGTCGGAGGGGTCGCAGCCGATGATGTGGGCGATCTCGGCCGCGTACTTCTCCGGCTGGGCGGCCGGCAGGTCGATCTTGTTGAGGACCGGGATGATCGTGAGGTCGTTCTCCAGCGCCAGGTACAGGTTGGCGAGGGTCTGCGCCTCGATGCCCTGGGCCGCGTCGACCACCAGGATGGTGCCCTCGCACGCGGCGAGGGAGCGGGACACCTCGTACGTGAAGTCCACGTGGCCGGGGGTGTCGATCATGTTGAGGATGTGCGTCGTCCCGGCGTTCGGCCCCGTCTTCGGCGACCACGGGAGGCGGACCGCCTGCGACTTGATGGTGATGCCGCGCTCACGCTCGATGTCCATGCGGTCGAGGTACTGGGCACGCATCTGCCGGGGGTCGACGACGCCGGTGATCTGCAGCATCCGGTCTGCGAGCGTCGACTTGCCGTGGTCGATGTGGGCGATGATGCAGAAGTTGCGGATCAGCGCCGGGTCGGTACGGCTGGGCTCTGGCACATTGCTGGGGGTCGCGGGCACCTTGGTCCGATTCTCCGTTGGTCCGGGGCCGGGGGTGTCCGGGTCATCGCTGACCGGTTTTCCCGGGGACCGGACAGTCTCGTCCGATCGAAATAGTTCCTCCCATCTTCCCACGAGCACGGGGTGGGCTGCCGGTCGGGCGCGGAAGGGGTGCCGGTCGGCCCCGGTCGGGCGACGGGAGGAGCCTTCGCGGGCGGCCGGTTTGGGGCGGGCAGCGGGCCCCTGGTAGCGTGGGCTGCTGCACCTGGCCTCGGCATGCCCTCTCAGCTGGACCGAAGGCCGCCGGGTGTGACCCCGTTCAAATCTTTCAGACAGACTGAGGCTCCTTCGTGGCGAACATCAAGTCCCAGATCAAGCGCAACAAGACCAACGAGAAGGCGCGCCTGCGCAACAAGGCCGTCAAGTCCTCGCTGAAGACCGCTCTGCGCAAGGCCCGTGAGGCCGCTGCCGCCGGCGAGACCGAGAAGGCCACCGAGCTGGCCCGCGCCGCCTCCAAGGCGCTGGACAAGGCCGTGAGCAAGGGCGTCATCCACGCCAACCAGGCCGCCAACAAGAAGTCGGCCATCACCAAGCGCGTCAACGCGGCCGCCCAGGCCTGACGCCCCCGGGGGCTGTGCCCCCACCGCTTCGGGTCGACCGGCCCTCTACCCGGACCCCGAGGCGCGCAAGACTCGCACCGCACGCGGCCTGCGTTCGCCACGCGGGTGCGGTGCAACGAAGCAGTGCGGCAGGCGTCGCAGTCGGCCTCCTCCCCGGAGGCCACTGCGGCGCCTGTCGCGTTTCGTGGTCCGGCCGCTAGGGTCGGTCAGGTTCGACCGGGGTGCGGGGAGCACTCCGGCGCCAGGTTCAGGGGGGACTTCCATGACGACGCCACCGCCGCCACCGGCACAGAACGGACCGGGGTACGGCTTCCCGCCGCCGCAGCAGCCGGGCGGGGGCGCGCAGCCCGTACCGGGGGCTCTCGGGGCTCCGGGGGCTCCGGGGGCTCCGGGCCCGGCGGGAGCCGGCGGCTTCGGACCGCCGCCGGGGCTGCCCACCGCCCCCGGCATGGCACCCGTGTCCGGCATGCCCCCGGGAGCCGTCCCCGCGAGGACCGGGAACCTGCGGCGCAACGCCGTCTGGGCGTTCGTCGGCGCGGTGATCGTCTCGGCCGGCTGGGCCGCCGCCGTGATGGCGATCCCCGGCCTGGTCAGCAGCGACTCCTCGCCGCGCGGCCTGCGCGGCTACCACCTCTCCGACGACTTCTGCACCACCGGGAAGCCCACCAAGCTCCTCCAGACGTACTCCGTCTCGGACAGCTCCGCGCCGACCCACCACACCGACCGGCACCCGGCGCTGGACAGCATGAACTGCTCGATGTCGCTCAAGCGCACCGGCGGCAGCGACAGCGAGTACGCCAACCTCTACATGCGCGCCGACCTGCACAAGGCGGTCAACCCGGCGCCCGAGCTGGCGGCCAACAAGGAGCTCTACCGGGCACGCGGCTACCAGGTCACCGACATCGCGGGGATCGGCGAGGAGGCGTACTTCCTGTACAAGGACGACGGCTCGGGCCAGTACCACAGCGTCTACGCCGAGCTGGACATCCTCGACGGCGGGATGACGTACTACATCAACTACACGGCCAGCTACACCGAGGGCAAGGGCAAGCCGCCGTCCAGGGAGGAGCTGCGCGGCGCCCTCCAGTCCGACGGGCAGGACGCCGTGCGGGCCATGAAGAAGTAGGCCCGGGCCTCGCTGTGCCGTCTCGTCGGCCGCTTCCCGGCGTCGGCCGTTCTCCGACGTCGGCCGCTCTCCGACTCCGGCAGACGGGCAGGCCGGTAGGCGGGCGCCCCCGGCGCCGGCAGGCGGGCCGGTCAGTAGGCGGGACGGGAGCCCGCCCGGGCGGCCCGGGCGACGGCGACCACCGCGCGCTCCAGGGCGAAGGCCGGGTCGTCCGAGCCGCCCTTGACGGCGGCGTCGGCCTGGGCGATAGCGGTCAACGCGGTGGCCACGCCGTCACCCGTCCAGCCGCGCATCTGCTGGCGGACCCGGTCGACCTTCCACGGCGGCATGCCCAGCTCGCGCGCCAGGTCACCCGGGCGCATGTTCCGCCCGGCGCTCGCCAGCCGGCCGATGCTGCGCACGCCGGAGGCCAGCGCGTAGGTGATGCCGGTCGGCGGCTGGCCGACGGCCAGCGCCCAGCGCAGCCGCTCCAGCGCCTCCGCGGCCCGGCCGGTGACGGCCAGGTCCGCCACCTCGAAGCCGGTCGCCTCGGCGCGGCCGCTGTAGTAGCGGGCCACCACCGTCTCGTCGATCGTGCCCTCGACGTCCGAGGTCAGCTGGTGGCAGGCGGCCGCCAACTCGCGCAGGTCGCTGCCGAGCGCGTCGAGCAGCGCCTGGCAGGCCTCCGGCGTCGCCGAGCGGCCCAGAGTGCGGAACTCGCCCTTGACGAAGGCCAGCCGCTCACTCGCCTTGGTCAGCTTGGCGCAGGCCACCTCGCGCCCGCCGGCCTTGCGTCCCGCGTCCAGCAGGCCCTTGCCCTTGGCGCCGCCGGCGTGCACCAACACCATGATCACTTCTTCGGCCGGGGCCTCGATGTACGCCTTGACCTCCTTCACGGAGTCGGCGGAGAGGTCCTGCGCGGCCCGGACCACGATCACCTTGCGCTCGGCGAACAGCGACGGCGTGGTCAGCTCCGCCAGACTGCCCGGCTGCAGGCCGCCGGGCGGCAGGTCCCGCACGTCGGTGTCCGGGTCCGCCGCCTTCGCCGCCGCCACCACCTGGGCGACCGCGCGGTCCAGCAGCAGCTCCTCCTGGCCGACCGCGAGGGTCAGCGGGGCGAGCAGGTCGTCGGGTGCACTCTTCCTGGCCATCGCGTACCAGCATCCCACGGTCCGCGGACACTCCCGACGGGCCACCGGCGCTCCCGCCCGGCGGAGCGGGCGGCCCGACCTGGACAATGACGGGGTGACCGAGAACCGCACCACCGACCTCCCGGACGTCGACGACCCGTACGCCCGGCAACTGCTCGTCCTGCCCGACCGCGACGCCGCCGAGGAGGCCGCCGAGGAGCTCGGCGCCACCCAGCCCGACCTCGGCGAGCTCGAAGTCGTCCGCGACGCGCTCGCGGGCGAGGACGACGCCGAGGACGCCCAGTGGCTGATCGTGGCCGAAGCCCCGGAGAACGGCTGGACGCCCGCACTGCTCCACGCTCTCGACACCCTCGCGGCCGGCTACGAGGGCTGGCGCGAGGAGGCCTGAGAGCCGCAGGGCCGGTGACCGGCGCCTTCCTGATCAGAAGTGCGGAAAACCGGGGGCACCCAGGCGACCACTCCCCCGCACGGTCTGAACCACGGATCCGGGGCCCTCACGCTTGTTGCCATGGAGTGCCGCGGCGCTCTGCCCCCTCGCCCCTCCCGCGCTCCAAGGGACGAGGCTCTTCGCGGCGTGCTCCGGGCCAGGCCCGGAGCACGCCGCAACCTGTTCCCCCATGGCTTCGCGCATGGCTTAGCGCGGTCCCGCGGCACCCGGCTGCGGGCTGCACTTTGCCTGGGCGGCTTGCGAGTCTTCTCCGGCGCGCTCCGGGCCCACCCGGAGCGCGCCGGAACGTTTCTGCTGGCCCCGCTCCCGCTCCTCTCCCCTCCTCCCACAACCCCCTACCCCATCCCTGCCCCACGTGGTTGGTGGGAGGAGGAGAGCGCGGGGGTCACTGGGGCGGGGCTCGGGGGGCGGCAGGGGTCTGCCCAGGGTGGGCGGGGGTGAGGGCTTGGGCTTCGGGGGTGTGGGCTTCACGGGAGTTCCCGCCGTTCCCGCCGGGCCCGCCGTTCCCGCTGTTCCCGCTGTTCCCGCCGTGGCTGCGCGGGTGGCGGGCCGCGTGGGTGGGCTGGGGGTGGACGGCGGCGCCGAGGGTGGCCGGGGAGTCGCCCGTCACCGCGATGTCCCCCTCCCGGTCGGTCCGCAGCACGGTGGCGCCGAGTGCCCGCAGGTGGTCGACCGTCCTCGGGGACGGGTGGCCGTACGGGTTGCCCTCACCGCAGGAGACCAGGGCCAGCCGGGGCCGCAGGGCGCCCGCCAAGTCCCAGTCCTGGTGGGCCGATCCGTGATGCGCCACCTTCATGACGTCGACCCTCCCCACCCGGCCCAACAGCGCCGACTGGGCCTGCGGTTCGAGATCTCCGAGCAGTGCCATCCGTAGTCCTCCTGTCAGTGACACCATCAATGCGACGCTTGCGTTGTTCGGGCCCGGCGCTTCGACGGCCGCGTCGGGGACGGGCCACACCACCTCCCAGGCCAACTCGTGGCCGGCCGAGCGCCGTTCACCCCGACCGGCTCTGAGCAATCGGAGACCGGCGCCTGCGACCCAACCCGCCACCCGGGCGGCCTCGCCCGGTGGGTCGTCCAGCGTGGTGCCCTCGACCGCGCCGACCCTGCGGCCCCGCAACACCCCCGGGACGCCCTCGACGTGGTCGGCGTGGAAGTGCGTCAGCAGCAGTAAGGGCACCGTCGTGATGCCGAGGTCGCGCAGGCACCTGTCCGCGGCGTTCGGATCCGGCCCGGCATCGATCACCACCGCGCTGTCCGGCGCCCCGGTCGACAGGGCCAACATGTCTCCCTGCCCGACGTCGCACACCACCAGTCGCCACCCCGGCGGTGGCCAGCCGGTGGCGATCCGGGTGAGTTGTGGCGGGCGCAGCAGCACAGCCAGCAGGACCGCCGTCAGTGCCCCCGTCACCAGGGTCCGCGCCCAGCGCCGCCGCTTGGGCGCGGGCCTTCCTGGCTCCGACCGCCGGGGCAGCAGGAGCGGCGCCACCCAGCAGGCCGCCAGGACGGCCAGCGCGACCGTCGCCGTTCCGAACCACCCTCCCGGCCAGGCCAGTTGGCCACCCGGCACTTCGGCGCCGCGGCGCGCCACCAGGGCGAGCCAGCCGGCCGGCACCCCGGCCGGTTCCGCGAGCAGACGGGCCAGGGCCGGAAAGAGCGGTTGCAGGGCGAGCACCCCGAAGCCGAGCAGTGTCGCCGGGGCCACCGCCAACTCGGCCAGCAGGTTGCAGGGGATGCCGACCAGGCTGATGTGCCCGGACAGCACCACCGTCACCGGAGCGCACAGCGCCTGAGCGGCCGCCGCTGCCGCGAGCGCGCCCGCCAGGTGAGGCGGCCAGCGCCGGGCCCGCAGGGCCTCGGCCCAGTGCGGTCCGAGGACGAGCAGCCCGGCGGTGGCGAGCACCGAGAGCAGGAAGCCGAACGAGCGCGCCAGGAACGGGTCCAGCAGGACCAGCACCAGGACCGCTCCGGCGAGCGCGGGCACCGCCTTGCGAGGACGGCCGGTGGCCAGGGCCAGCATGCCGATCAGCCCCGTCCCGGCTGCCCGCAGCACGCTGGGCTCAGGACGGCAGACGGTGACGAAGGCCAGCGTCAGCGCGGTGCCCAGCAGCGCGCCGGTGCGCAGCGACAGCCCCAGCACCGCGGCCAGCCCGCGCCGCTCCGGGGTTCCGGCCCGCCCGGGCGCGCCCAGCAGCGCACCCAGGACGATCGCCAGGTTGGCCCCGCTGACCGCGACCAGGTGGACCAGGTCGGTGGCCCGGAAGGCGTCGTCGAGGTCGTCGGGCAGCCGCGAGGTGTCCCCGACGACCAGCCCCGGGAGGAGTCCGCGCGCGTCCGCGGGAAGCCCGTCGGTGGCCGCGCGCAGGCCTTCGCGCAGCCGGCCTGCGATCCGCTGCGGCAGGCTCGGCGGGGCCAGCTGCCGGGGCGGCCCGTGGACGACCAGCAGCGCGGCGGACTCGCTGTCGTGGCCCTCCCCCGCCGGCCGTACCTCGGCCTCCGTGGCCAGCCGCTGGGACGGGAGCAGCCGCTGCCAGGGCCCGCTCTCCGCCCCTCGGGCCATGACGGTCACCGGTGTACGCGTGCGGGTGCTCCGCCCGTCCGGGAGGAGGGTGACGCGGTCGGCCACCGCGTCCACGGTGAGGAGCCGCTGCCCACCGACGGCGCCGCCCCGGGAGGTGTGGATCTTCGGATCCCCGGCGACGGTCAGCTCCACGTCCACCACCGGGGCGGACGCGCCCGGCGCTCGTGGTCCGGCGGCCGTGGACGCGCGGGCGAGCGCCGGTAGTGGCCCGCGGTGAAGGTCGGCGGTGTGCAGCGGGGTGGCGATCGCGGCCGCCGCGCCCGTGAGCAGGACGGCGGCCGACGTCGCCGCGGCCCCGCGCCGGCGCAGGGCCCCCGGCCGGGTGAGCAGCAGGACGGCCGCGAGCGCGGCAGTGCCGGCCGCGGTGAGGACGAGGGGCTCGTACCCCGGTTCCAGCCGTAGGAGCGCCGCCGTGACCGCCCAGGCCGAGACGGCGGGCAGCAGCAGCCGGAAGTCGGCTCCCGGAGAGCGGGGCGCGGCGGCCGGACCGACCGGCATGGTGGCGACGGACACGGCGGTACCTCCCATCGATGGCTGGGGAAGCGGGCAGGGGGCGTGCGGGGGGCGACAGCGGTGGAAGCGTCAGAGGGTCAGCAGCGGGCGGAGTTCCGCGTACGTGCGGGCGCCGATGCCGCTGACCTGCCGGAGTTGGTCGAGGGAGCGGAAGGAGCCGTGCGAGGTGCGGTAGGCGAGGATGCGCTGGGCGAGAGTGGGGCCGACGCCGGGCAGGGAGTCGAGCTGTTCGAGCGTGGCGCGGTTGAGGCTGACGGGTGGTCGGGGCGCGGCGGGTCCAGGGGCTCCGCTTCCGCTCACGGCGGCCGGGGCGGGAGCGGGCTGCTGTTCTCCGACCAGGATCTGCTCGCCGTCCGTCAGGAAACGGGCCAGGTTGAGGCTTCGGGTGTCCGTGTCCGGCAGTGGACCGCCTGCCGCCCGTAGCGCGTCGGCCACCCGGGAGCCGCCGGGCAGGGTGTGGAGGCCGGGGAGGTGGACCCGCCCGCCGACGTCCACGACGACGGCCGCCGCCCCGGCACCGGGGACGGCCGAGGCTCCGGGCGCGGGCCCGGCCCTGGAATCGGCGGCGGAGGCGTCGGCGGGGATTGACGAATCGGACCCTGCCGGTGCCGCGACCGCCGCCAGCGCGGGCACCGCGATCGCCTGCGGGCGGGCCAGCCAGAAGTGCTGCACGGCGTAGCCGACCGCGAACAGCAGCAGGATGGCCAGCCCGGCCACCGCACGCCGGTCGAGCGCCAGCGCCGAGGCGAACGAGGGGAACGACCGGGGCCGCGGATGTGCCCCGGCCTCCGCCGGCTGCACGGCTTCGCCCGGGTCCAGCAGGCCGCCCCCACCCGGCGAAACCGGCATTCCGGCCGGTGCCGCTGACGCCAACGGCACCGCCGACGGTGACATCGACGGAGGCGGCCCGGTGGCAGCCGCAGCCCGCGCCCCCGTCGGCGGCGAGGCCGCCCCGGGCGGACCGCCGGCCGAGCTGCCCTCCGGTTCGTCCCCCACCGGCAGCAGCGCGGCCATCCGCAGCCGCACCGTCTCGTTGATCGCGTGGCGCTTCGCCGCGCCCAGGCTCATGGTCGTCATGCCGAGGACGGTAGGAGTCCTCGGGCGAGCGCGCGGAAATTGGCGAAACCCTGTGGATAACCCGGGGGTTGTGGACAAATAGTGTCACTCACAAGAGTGGACAGGACTCTCCGAAGTTGACCGAGCGGCCAACGGGCCCCACCGACGCCCCCACCGACGGCCCACCCGCCACCAGGCCGACCGACCAAGCCGGCCGACAGGCCCCCACCACCAGCACCGCCCGCCTCAGCGCGGCGCGACCACCACCGCCAGCAGCCCCGGCCCGACGTGCGCGCCGATCACCGCCCCCACCTCGCCCACGTACAGCTCCCGCAGCCCCGGCACCCGGGCCCGCAGCCGCTCCGCGAGCGGTTCGGCCCGGTCCTCCGCCGCCAGGTGGTGCACGGTGATGTCGACCTCCCGCTCCCCCGACCGCTCGACCGCG
This sequence comes from Kitasatospora sp. NPDC001132, assembly GCF_053598415.1. NCBI lineage: Bacteria > Bacillati > Actinomycetota > Actinomycetes > Kitasatosporales > Streptomycetaceae > Kitasatospora > Kitasatospora sp. NPDC001132. The sequence continues at coordinate 414,001 of NZ_JBSFKF010000003.1, forward strand.
ATCTCCTCCAGCCGCGCGATCGCCCGCGACGCCGTCCGCACCTTCTCCAGCGGTTCGATCCGCCCACCGTCCAGGTGCAGCAGCGGCTTGACCGCCAGGGCCGAGCCGAGCAGCGCCCGCGCCGCTCCGATCCGACCGCCCCGGCGCAGGTGCTCCAGGGTGTCGACGTAGAAGAACCCGCTGGTCCCGGCCGCCCGCCGTACGGCCGCCTCGGCCGCCTCCGCCAGGCCTTGTCCGGCCGCGACGGCCTCGGCCGCCGACAGCACCCCGTACCCGAGCGCCATCCCGACCAGTCGGCTGTCCACCACCCGCACCGGTACGGGCGCCTCGGCGGCGGCCAGCCGGGCGGCCTCGACGGTGCCGGACAGTTCGCCGGAGATGTGCACCGAGACGATCCCCTTCGCCCCGGCCTCGGCGGCGGCCCGGTAGGTGGCGGCGAAGGCCTCCGGGTTCGGCCGGGAGGTGGTCACCCGTTGCTTGCCGCGCAGCGCCTCGGCGACGTCCTTCGGGGAGATCTCGACGCCCTCGCTCAGGACGGAGTCACCGACCGCGACGCTCAGCGGGACCACCGTGATCCCGTGCCGGTCGAGGGCCTCCTGCGGCAGATAGGCCGTGGAATCGGTGACAAGCGCGAGGTCGGAGGGCATGAGCCGGAGGTTACTCCCCGTCGGTCCGGGAGGACAGCGCCTGGTCCGGGACGGCGGTGCCGGGCCCGGGCACCGGTCGAAGGTCGGTCGAACCGTCGGCCGAAGGCCTCGTGACGCGCCGCCGGCTCAGCCCGCCGAGGGCCCCGTCGAAGGCCCGGCCGAGGGCTTGCGCAGCCGCTGCGCCAGCTTGGCCAGCGGATCGGCGAGCCCGAGCAGCTCCTCCGCGCTCGGGCGCCCCTTCCCGTCGGTCAGACCGGCCCGAGCCGCACCCCCCGCGGGCCCTGCCGTACCCGCGGGCCCCGAAGAGCGCGCGGCCCCCGACGTACGCCCGGCACCCGACGTACGCCCGGCACCCGAGCCACCCGAGGCGCCCCCGGAGGAACCGCCCCCCGCGACCCAGTGCCGCAGCGCCCCCGCCTCGCTCTCGCACTCCTGGCTCAGCCGGCTCAGCTCGTCCTCCGCGAACCGGTGCATCCGGTCCTGCGCGGCCCAGCGCATGGTCTCCGCCGAGTGCGTGATCCGCTCGGCCCGCTCGCGCAGCTGGGGCAGCTTGACGGCGATCCGCGCGGTGTCGGGCTCGCGCTCCAGCATCCGCAGCTCGCCGTCGAGCTCGGCGGCGTGCTCGTCGAGCCGCTTCAGCAGGGCCAGCGACTCGCCGAGCTGGCCGTCCTGTGCGAGGCCGCTCTCCAGCACCTGCCGGGTGCCGTCGAGCGAGGTCCGCAGGCCGAGCCGGACGGAGGCGATCTGCGCGGCCGGGCCGACCGTGGTGTACTTCTTCGCCTTGAGGGTGGCGGTCTGCACGGCCCGACGGGCGTTGGCCTCGTGCTTCTCGATCTTCGCGCCGACGGCCTTGGCGGCCTTGACGGTGCCGACCACGGCCAGCGCCATCACCGCGACCCCGATGAGCAGGACCAGGCCGATCATCACGCCGAACACGTCCATCGCGCGCCACCTTCCGCCGTCGTTCCGGCCCTCACCGGGCCCAACGCGGGCCGCATCGCCGAGGGTTCCACGGTAGCCTCCGGAAGCCGCCCGAGGGCAGCCCGAGCGGCCCCCGCGGACGGAGATCAGGGTCAGATCCGGGATCTCCCCGAGGGCCCCGACCACGGCGAACGCCCCCGCGAGCACCCCTCGCGCCCCCCGTGGAACGCCCCCGTGGAACGCCCCCGTGGAACGCCGGACGGGCGGGCGCCCCGAAGGACACCCGCCCGATCAAGCCCGGCGAGAGCTCCACAGAACCCCCGCGAGAGCCCCGAGAGAGCCCGCGGCAACGACCGCACTCAGCCGGTGACGATGTTCACCAGCTTCGGCGCACGCGCGATCACCTTCCGCACCTCGGCCCCGCCGATCGCCGCGACGACCACCGGCTCCGCCAGTGCCAGCGCCTCCAGCTCGGCGTCCGAGATGCCCGGCGAGACCTCCAGCCGCGCCTTGACCTTGCCCTTGATCTGGACCACGCAGGTCACCGTCTCGTCGACCACGTACGCCGGGTCGGCGACCGGGTAGTCGGCGTGCGCCAGCGAGTCGCCGTGGCCCAGGCGGCGCCACAGCTCCTCCGCGATGTGCGGGGCCAGCGGCGCGACCATCAGCACCAGCTGCTCGGCCACCGTCCGCGGCGTGGAACCGCGCTTGACCAGGTAGTTGTTCAGCTCGATGGCCTTGGCGACGGCCGTGTTGAAGCGCAGCCCGGACATGTCGCCGCGGATGCCGTCGATCGCCTTGTGCAGGGCGCGCAGCGTCGCCTCGTCCGCCTCCTCCTCGGTGACGACCAGCTCGCCGGTGGTCTCCGAGACGATGTTGCGCCACAGGCGCTGCAGGAAGCGGTACGAGCCGACGACGGCGCGGGTGTCCCAGGGGCGGGAGACGTCCAGCGGACCCATCGACATCTCGTACAGGCGCAGGGTGTCGGCGCCGTACTCGTCGGCGATGTCGTCCGGTGCGACGGCGTTCTTCAGGGACTTGCCCATCTTCCCGGCCTCGCGCTTGACCGGCTCGCCCTGCCAGAAGTACCGGCCGTCGCGCTCCTCGACCTCGGCGGCGGGCACCGGGAAGCCGCGCTCGTCACGGTAGACGTCGGCGGTGATCATGCCCTGGTTGAACAGCTTGTGGAACGGCTCGACGGACGAGACGTGGCCCAGGTCGTGCAGCACCTTGTGCCAGAAGCGCGCGTACAGCAGGTGCAGCACGGCGTGCTCGGCGCCGCCGACGTACAGGTCGGCGCCACCGGCCGGCTTGGTCTCCGTCGGGCCCAGCCAGTACCGCTCGTTGGCCGGGTCGACGACCGCCGCGGAGTTCGACGGGTCGACGTAGCGCAGCTCGTACCAGCAGGAACCGGCCCAGTTGGGCATGGTGTTGGTCTCGCGGCGGTACTTCCTGACGCCGTCGCCCAGGTCCAGTTCGACGTTGACCCAGGCCTCGTTGCGCGACAGCGGGGTCTCCGGCGAGGAGGAGGCGTCGTACGCGTCGTAGGTGCGCGGCGAGTAGTCGTCGACCTCGGGGACCTCGACCGGCAGCATCGACTCGGGCAGCGCGTGCATGACGCCGTCCTCGTCGTAGACGATCGGGAAGGGCTCGCCCCAGTACCGCTGGCGGCTGAACAGCCAGTCGCGCAGGCGGTAGTTGACGGTGCCCTCACCGATGCCGCGCTCGGCCAGCCAGGCGGTGACGTGGGCCTTGGCCTCGACGACGCTCAGCCCGTCCAGGGACAGCGACAGATCGCCTTCGGAGCGGGCCGAGTTGACGATGACGGAGTCGTAGGTGTCGAACGCGTCGTCCCACTCGGCCGGGTCGGAGCCGCGCCCGTCCGTCGGCTCGACGACGCAGCGCATCGGCAGCGCGAAGGCGCGGGCGAACGCGAAGTCGCGGTGGTCGTGGGCGGGGACGGCCATGATGGCGCCGGTGCCGTAGCCCATCAGCACGTAGTCGGCGATGAAGACCGGCACGGACTCGCCGCTGACCGGGTTGACGGCGTAGGCGCCGGTGAAGACCCCGGTCTTGACCTTGGCCTCGACCTGTCGCTCGACGTCCGACTTGGCGGCGGCCGTGGCGCGGTAGGCGGCGACGGCCTCGGCGGGGGTCGCGGCGCCGCCGGTCCACTCGGTGGGCACGCCCTCGGGCCAGGCGGCGGGGACGATGGAGTCGACCAGGTCGTGTTCGGGGGCCAGCACCATGTAGGTGGCGCCGAACAGGGTGTCGGGCCGGGTGGTGAAGACGGTGATCTTCCCGCCGTCGACGGAGAAGTCGACCCGGGCGCCCTCGGAGCGCCCGATCCAGTTGCGCTGCTGCAGCTTGATGGCCTCGGGCCAGTCCAGCAGGTCCAGGTCCTCGATCAGCCGGTCCGAGTACGCGGTGATGCGCATCATCCACTGGCGCAGGTTGGACTTGAACACCGGGAAGTTGCCGCGCTCGGAGCGGCCGTCCGCGGTGACCTCCTCGTTGGCCAGCACGGTGCCCAGGCCGGGGCACCAGTTGACCGGCACCTCCTTGGCGTAGGCCAGCCGGTACTCGCCCAGCACCTCGTCGCGCTCGGCGCCGGACAGCTCGGCCCAGGCGCGACCGCCCGGGACCTCACGCGCGCCGGACTCGAAGTCGGCGACCAGCTCGGTGATCGGGCGGGCCTTGCGGGCGTCCTCGTCGTACCAGGAGTTGAAGATCTGCAGGAAGATCCACTGGGTCCAGCGGTAGTACTCCGGGTCGATCGTGGAGATCGAGCGGCGCGGGTCGTGGCCCAGGCCCAGCCGGCGCAGCTGCTGGCGCATGTTGGCGATGTTGGCCTCGGTGGAGACCCGCGGGTGGGTGCCGGTCTGCACCGCGTACTGCTCGGCGGGCAGGCCGAAGGCGTCGTAGCCCAGCGTGTGCAGCACGTTGTGGCCGGTCATCCGCTGGTAGCGGGCGAAGACGTCGGTGGCGATGTAGCCCAGCGGGTGGCCGACGTGCAGGCCCGCGCCCGAGGGGTACGGGAACATGTCCATGATGAAGCTGTGCGGCTTCGCGGCGACGTCGCCGGCCGCCGGGTCGGCCAGCGCACCGGTGGGGTTGGGGGCGTGGAACGTGCCCTCCTTCTCCCAGATGTCCTGCCAGCGGGACTCGATCTCCGCCGCCAGCGCGGCGCTGTACCGGAACGGCTCGGTCGCGGTCTCGGCCGCGCCGGACGCAGGGGTCGTCTCGCTCATGGTCCTTCAAGCTCCATCGATGTCAGTTGGCGAACCGCACAGGCGGCCGGCCCGGAAACCCGGCCCGGGACGGGGTCGGGGGCGGAAAACAAAAAATCCCCTCGCAGGAGGGGACGCCACGCCGACTCCGGCACCGCCCGAGGGCGCAGCCGGTCCTGGTCAGCGCGGCCGGCTAAGAAGCAGGCGCACGGTTCGCATGGGCTCAGGGTACCGCAAGCCGCTCGACGGGCTGCGGGGTACACCGCCGGGGCGGCCGCACGCAGGCCCACGGGCCCGTACGGATGCCTGCGAGGGCCGGTACGGAGGCCCGCAGGGGCCCGCACGGAATCCGCAGGGGCCGCACGGAGGCCCGCAGGAGCCCGCCCGGAGGGCGCGCGGGGCCGTGCGGCCCCGGCGGCACGGCCCCGCCCTACCGCGCCGCCGCCCGCCCCGCCGCGTCGAAGTCCCGCAGCGCCTTCGCCAGCCGCTCGGACTGCATCCCCGCCGCGGCCGAGCGCGCCAGCGAAGCCGTGCGGGCCGCCTCCCGCTGGTCGCCGAGCCTGCGGTGGGCCTCGGCGAGGCTCACCATCAGCAGCGCCTTGGAGCGGGCCCGCCCCGGCCCGAGCCCGGCCACGGCCTCGGCGAGCAGCACCTTGGCCAGCCGGTGCTGGCCGAGCGCCAGCCTCCCCTCCCCCACCATCCCGGCGAGGGCGGCCCGGGCCTCCTCGGCGCCGGGCAGGCCGTCCAGTTCGGCGAAGGCCCGGGCGGCGGCGGCCTCGGCCTGCTCGGCCTCGCCCCGGCGGCCGTACGCGCGGGCGAGCCGGCCGTACTGGCGGGCCTGGGCGGTGGGACCGAGCGCGGCACCGTGGGTGTCCAGGGCGGTCGCGAGCGCGGAGACGGCGTCCAGCCCGCGCCCGCCGGTGCCCTGGGTGGCGAGCACGACCAGCGCGCCGAGCACCGGGACCCCGAGCCGGGGGTCACCGCTGACGTGGGCGGCACGCAGCGCGGCGACGAAGGCGCGCTGGGCGGCCGCGTCGTGGCCGAGGTCGTACGCGGCCCAGCCGGCCAGCCGGGCGAGTCTGCTGGCCGTGCCGTAGAGCTCGCGGCCGAGCCGTTCGTCGTACGCGCCGAGTTCCAACAGCTTGGCCAGCATGGCGAGTTCGGCGCGGACGGGGCCGAGGACGAGGCCGCCGCCGCAGGCCCGTTCGAGCTTCTGCTTGCTGCGGTAGGACAGTCCGAGCTCGCCGGCCAGCCCGGGTTCGACGCGCAGTGCGCCCTCCCCGCCGCCGACGGGTGGTGGCGGGGAGTCGAGGCGGGCGGCGGCCTGGTCGAGGTCGGCGCTGCGGAACAGGTCGGTGAGGCGGACCGGTCCGGCGTCGGTGGCGGCCTCGCGCAGCGCGGTCTGGGCGGTGTCGGCGGTCCACGGGTCGGTGAGCAGCCGGGGCGAGAGGATCTTGGCGCCGCGGTGGCCGCCCATCCGTCCCCAGAGCTGCTCGTAGGTGACGGCGATGCCGAGGGTGCGGCTGAGCACCTCGCAGACCGCCTGGTCGTGCGGGCTGCGCGGCACCATGCCGCGGTCGCGCCACTTGTACGGGGCGGTGGAGCTGATGGCGAGGCCCGGCGGCAGGGCGAGGCTCACCTCACGGGCGAGCCGTTCCGGACTCCAGCCGAGCTGGTGGAGTATCCGGGCCAGTTCCTCGTTGCGCCTTCGCTCCAGATCGGCCATGGCACGACGGTAGCGGGATTCGGGGCTCTGCGACCGGTGGCGGGGGCAGAACGGCGAAGAGCCGCCTCCCGATTCCGGGAGGCGGCTCTCGACTACTGTGGAGCTATGGGGAATTGAACCCCAGACCTCTTGCATGCCATGCAAGCGCTCTACCAACTGAGCTATAGCCCCTTGACCTGCGATGTCACCGTGGTTCCCGGTTGTTTCCGGCCGTTTCCCCCGGCGACATCGACTACTTTACACGGTCCGGGGCGTGCTCCTGAAATCCATTCCCCGAGGCCCGCACCACACGCCCCGGGCGCCCCACTTCCCGCGCCCCGATGCCCTGCCCCACGCCCCGGACACAACCTCCCGCGCCCCGATGCCCTGCCTCCGCGCCCCGGGCGCACGCCTCCCGCCCCGGGCGCGCGGCAACCATCGCACGCCCCGCCTCCGCCCCTCCCAGGAATCGAGGGCCGCCACCGGAAGGCCGGACCGCCGGGCCGAAACACCGCGCGCCCGAAACGCCGGAAGGCCGCCACCTCTTGGGTGACGGCCTTCCGAACTCCTGTGGAGCTATGGGGAATTGAACCCCAGACCTCTTGCATGCCATGCAAGCGCTCTACCAACTGAGCTATAGCCCCGTGACACGGGCGACCCTGGCTGACCACGACCGCCGATGCGGAGTGGAGCTATGGGGAATTGAACCCCAGACCTCTTGCATGCCATGCAAGCGCTCTACCAACTGAGCTATAGCCCCGCACTCACCGGATCTCCCGCTTCCCTTCCGGGCCGCGTTCCTTCCCTGCGAACGAGGAAGACTCTAGCTGGTCAGGGCCGGAACTGCGAAATCCGCCCTTCCGGACCCCCGCCGAGCCCCCCTCCGGACCCCTCCGAGCCCCCGCCGCGCCCCGGCCGAGGGCCCCTGAGGGCCCCCGGCACCCGCTGCCGCCCGAGCCGGTGCGGCAACGGTCAGGTGTCGTCGCCGATGACCGGCTGCGGGAGCGTGCCCGCGTTGTGCTCCAGCAGGCGCCAGCCGCGCGCCCCGTGGCCGAGCACCGACCAGCAGCAGTTGGACAGCCCGCCGAACCGCTCCCACTGGGCCGGCTCCAGGTCGAGCAGCCGCCCGAGCATGGTGCGGATCGTCCCGCCGTGGCTGACCACCACCAGCGTGCCGTTCTCCGGGAGCTTGCCGACGGCCTCCAGGACCACCGGCACCGAGCGGTCGGCGACCTCGGTGGCCAGCTCGCCGTCACCGCCGCGCCGCACCGGCTCGCCGGCCGCCCAGGCCTCGTACTCCTCCGGGTAGCGCTCACGGATCTCGGCGTTGGTCAGGCCCTGCCACGAGCCCGCGAACGTCTCCCGCAGGCCCTCGTGGTGCTGCACGTCGAGCCCGGTGACCTCGGCCAGCTCCGCGGCGGTGCGCCGGGCCCGCTGGAGGTCCGAGGAGATCAGCAGGTCGGGACGGAGCCCGGAGAGCAGCCGGGCCGCCCGCTGGGCCTGCAGGACGCCCTGGCCGGTCAGCTCGATGTCCGTGGTGCCCTGGAATCGCGATTCGAGGTTCCAGGAGGTCTGTCCGTGCCGCCAGAAGACGATGCGCGGGCCCCGCGTGCCCCGGCTCAGTGCAGGTCCTCGGGCTTGCCGAAGTCGTCGGCGGGGGCGACGGCGTTGCCGGCCTCGTCGGTGTACGCGTCCGGGCGGTTGCGGGAGGCCAGGGCGTCCTCGGGAAGCGGCAGCTCGGGGCAGTCCTTCCAGAGGCGGTCCAGCGAGTAGAAGGAGCGCTCCTCGGAGTGCTGGACGTGCACGACGATGTCCAGGTAGTCGAGCAGGATCCAGCGGCCCTCGCGCTCGCCCTCGCGGCGCACCGGCTTGATGTCCAGCTGCTCGCGCAGCTGGTCCTCGATCTCCTCGGCGATCGAGCGGACCTGGCGGTCGTTGTTCGCGGAGGCGATCAGGAAGGCGTCGGTGATCGACAGCACCTCGCTGACGTCGAAGGCGATGATGTTGTGCGCAAGCTTGTCGGCCGCCGCCTGCGCGGCGACGGTGATGAGCTGCTGGCTGTGGTCGGTGACGGTCACGGTGTTCTTCCGGCTCGGCGGCTTGGGGCGCCCCGGCGCGCGGCCGGGGTCGCCTTCCAGGATCTCACGCCGCCCGGGCGGGCCCGGAACCGATTTACGCGCCCCCGGGCCCCGACCGTCACCGGGCCGGGGCCGGTGACGGTCGGTGGCGGTCGGGGCCGGTCGGAGCCTGAGCCGGCCCCGGATCGGGGCCGGGCCACCGCCCTACTGGTTCTTCGGCGGCTGGTAGTCCTTGCCGAGCACGACCAGCAGGTCCGCGTTCTGGGTGTCGCCGGTCACCTTCTTCACCGCCGTGTCCGGCAGCCCGAGGCTGGTCGCCAGCGACTTCGCCGCGCCCTGCCGGGTGTCGTCGGTGTAGCGGATCTCACTGGCGGCCTGCGGGGCGGCCTTGGCGCCGCCCGGGATGAAGGTCAGGCCGGAGTTGACGATCTGGACCTGCGCGGCGGCCGCCGCGGCGTCGTTGCCGCTGCCGTCCTGGAGCGCGACCCGGGCCGGGGCGTCGCCGACGGCCGCGGACTTCACGGTGCCGCCCAGCACGTCCTTGACCTGCTTGCCCGCCGTCGCCTCGTCCAGGCTGCCGTCCGGCTTGACGGTCAGCGCGGTGGTCCCGAAGTGGCCGTCCTTCGCCTGCTGGGCGAGCTGGACGAGCACCCCGGCGAGGGCGTCCTCGGGCAGCGAGGGGTCGAGCACCGCGTTCATCCGGTGCACGTCGTCCTTCGCGTCCTTGAACTCGGTCGGCATGGTGCGCACCACGGCGTCCATGACCTGCCCGAACCTGGCCAGCTGGGCGTCCCGGTTCTCGCCGGGGTTCTGCAGGGTGGCGTACGCGACCGCCGCCTTCCCGCTGAGCATGGTGTTCTTCCCGGCCGCGGACAGCAGCTTGCCGTCCGGCTTGCCGCCCTCGTGGGTCTCGGCGTTGGTGTCCACCCGGACGCCGCCGAGTTGGGAGACCAGCAGCTCCAGGTACGGGGTGTCCAGTCGCCAGGTGCCGGCGACCGGGGCGCCGAGCACGGTGGACAGGCCCTCGCGGGTCGCCGAGGCGCCGATGCCGTCCATGGACTGGCCGATCGTGGTGACCGGCGGGTCCCCCGGGCCGGGCAGCCGCAGGTTGTCGGGCAGCAGAAGCACCGTGCCCTTCTTCCCGGAGGCGTCGTTGACCAGCAGCGCGCTGGACACCTTGCCCTGGAGGTCGCGCAGGTGGACGACGTTGACCTGGCGCCCGCCGGCGGCGGTGGCCGCGCTCGGCTTGTCGCCGGCGAGGAAGAGGTAGCCGCCGACGCCGCCGGCCGCGAGCGCCACCACCACACCGAGGCCGATCAGCCGGTTGCGCAGCTTGCGGCGGCGCTCGGCGCGCACCTCGCTGCGGGACTCGGCGAACTTCAGCCAGTCGATGACGTCCTCGGTCTCCTCCGCCTCCTCGTCGACGAAGGTGAACTCGCCCGTCGTGTAACTGTCCCGGGGCGCCTTGCTCCCGGCCTTCCCGGCCCGCGCCCCTGCGACCTGCTCGGACGGCGGCCCGGCCTTGGCCGGCGCCGTCGCCGACTCCGGCTCGGCGGCGGGCCGGGGCACCCGCGGACGCGGCGGGGCGGCGGTGGCCGCCGCGGCAGCGGTGGGGGCGGTGGGCGCGGCAGCGGGAGGCGCGGCGGCCTCGGCCTGCGGCTCGGCGACGGCCGGGGCGGCGGCCTGGTACGGCTGCTGCTGGTACCCCTGGTAGCCCTGCTGCTGGTAGCCGTACGGGTCCTGCCCGTACACCGGCTGCCCGTACTGGTCGTACTGGTCGTACTGCTGCTCGTACTGCTGCCCGTACGACTGCGGCTGCTGCGGCGGGAACTGCCCGGTGTGGCCGCCCTGCTGGTACCCGTCGTACCCCTGGTAGCCCTGCTGCTGGTAGCCGTACGGGTCCTGCCCGTACACCGGCTGCCCGTACTGGTCGTACTGCTGCTGCTCGTACGACTGCGACTGCTGCTGGTGCTGGTGCTGTTGCTGCTGTTGCTGCTGTTGCTGCTGTTGCTGCTGTTGCTGTTGCTGCGGAGGCTGCTGCGCCTGCGGCTGCTGGTACCCCTGGTACGGCTGCTGGTACTGCCCGGTGGACCAGTCCTCCGGCCGCCGGCCGTCGTTGCGATCAGTCATGCACCGCTCCTGGATCAGTCCCCGCGCGGCGCGTACAGCGCCCGCTTGTCGATGTAGCGGACCACGCCGTCCGGGACGAGGTACCAGACCGGCTCCCCCTTGGCGACCCGGTTGCGGCAGTCCGTGGAGGAGATGGCCAGCGCCGGGACCTCCACCAGGGAGACCCCGCCCACCGGGAGCCCGGCGTCCGACAGGGTGTGTCCGGGACGGGTGCAGCCGATGAAGTGGGCCAGCGAGAAGAGCTCGTCGGAGTCGCGCCAGGACAGGATCTGGGCGAGCGCGTCGGCGCCGGTGATGAAGAAGAGGTCGGCGTCCGGGTGCAGGGCGTGCAGGTCGCGCAGGGTGTCGACGGTGTACGTCGGGCCGTCCCGGTCGATGTCGATCCGGCTGACCGAGAACTGCGGGTTCTCGGCGGTGGCGATGACCGTCATCAGGTAGCGGTCCTCGGCCGGGGTGACGTGGCGGTCGCTCTTCTGCCACGGCTGTCCGGTCGGTACGAAGACCACTTCGTCCAGGTGGAACGCGCTCGCGACCTCACTGGCGGCGACGAGGTGGCCGTGGTGGATCGGGTCGAAGGTGCCGCCCATCACGCCGAGGCGCTTCTTCGCCGGTTCCGGTCCGCCGGGATTCCCGGCCTGCTCTCCCATGCCGCCACACCTTACGCGACACCCGTTACGGTGCGGGAACGGCCGGGTGGGGGTTCTCCGCAGATGCGTGAGGGAGCGGCCGGCCGGTGGCCGGACGCTCCCCGAGCGGCCCCAGGACCGGGCTCAGCGGTCCCGGTTGAAGCGGGTGGTGATGAAGAGCAGGACCAGCAGGATGACCAGCGCGGCGCCACCGGTCAGGGCCGGGTTCAGACTGTCGTGGTTGCCCCCCTCGCCCTCGGCGAGCAGGTTCAGAACGGGGAGTGCGGCAGCAGTGCTCATGGTCGGCGGGACCTTCTCGGCTCGGTGAACGGACCTGGGGGTTGTTCCGGGCCGGTGAGGGCCCACCCGTCATCGTACGGGGGGTTACACCGCAACCGCTCGGCGGCCCACCGCCGCTGACCGGGCGTGAGCGCGCACCCGCGGAAGGGCCGGGAACGGGCCGGGGAAAGAACCGGGAAGGGGCCGGAGAAGGACCGGGAACCGGCCGGCCTAGTTGTTCTTGAAGGCGCGGGCCATGATCCAGACCAGCAGGCCGATGCCCACGAAGGACGCGATCACGATGATCCGCAGGAACAGGCCCGGACCGGTCTCGTCGGAGATGGGTGCGGCCAGGCTGACAAGCGTCTCGGTGGACATCTGCGGGGGCTCCTCGAACTGCTCGGTACCGCGGCCGGATCCGGTCTCGGTCGTCCAGGCCTCAGGTTAAACCGGCCTCACACCGGCGCCGCCCACCGGCCCCGGTGACGCGCCCGCCGGGCCGGCACCCTCCGCCCCGGCACCCACCCGCCCCGGCACTCAACGCCCAGTGACGCCCCCGCCGCCCGCCGGGCGGACCGCGCGTACGCTGACCCCTCGGGGACGAGTACGCAACCGCACACGTTGCACAGACAGTCGTTGCAGGCGAAGACCAGCGGGGGGCCGGCCAGCGGGCCGCGGCCGCCGTCGACCAGGAGGGTACTCAGACCATGACCGACACGACCGCGAAGACCCCGAGCCGCCGCCGCGAGCGCTTCCCCGGGATCTCCACCCGGGCCTGGGAGCACCCGGCGGACCGCTCGGCCCTGGTCGCGCTGCGCAGGCTGACCGGCTTCGACGACATCCTGAAGAAGTTGGCCGGCCTGGTCTCCGAGCGGGCGATCCGGCTGATGTTCCTGGCCACCGCCGTGAAGACCTCCGAGCGCCAGTTCCCGGAGCTCCACGACATGGTGCGCGACGCCGCCTACGTGCTCGACCTGGACCAGGTCCCCGACCTGTACGTCTCCCAGGACCCGACGGTCAACGCGTACTGCATCGGCATCGACACCCCGATCATCGTGATCACCAGCGGCCTGGTCGAGCTGCTGGACGAGGAGGAGCTGCGCTCGGTCATCGGCCACGAGGTCGGCCACGCGATGTCCGGCCACGCCGTCTACCGGACGATGCTGATGATCCTCACCAACATCGCCACCCGGATCGCCTGGGTGCCGCTGGGCAACCTGGCGATCACCGCGATCATCACCGCGCTCAAGGAGTGGTTCCGCAAGGCGGAGCTGTCCAGCGACCGGGCCGGCCTGCTCGCCGGGCAGGACCTCCAGGCCTCCATGCGGGCCCTGATGAAGCTGGCCGGCGGCCACAACCTGGCCGAGATGAACGTCGACGCCTTCCTGGAGCAGGCCGAGGAGTACGAGAAGGCCGGCGACCTGCGCGACGGCGTGCTCAAGGTGCTCCAGCTGCTGCCGCAGACCCACCCCTTCGCGGTGGTCCGGGTCGCCCAGCTGAAGAAGTGGGCGGAGAGCGACGACTACCGCTCGATCATGGCCGGCGCCTACCCGCGCCGCTCGGACGACCCGGACGCCTCGGTCACCGACCAGTGGAAGGCCGCCGCCGAGCACTACACGACCTCGGTCAAGGAGAGCAAGGACCCGCTGATGGGCCTGCTCCGGGACGTCGCCGGCGGCGCGGCGACCGTCGGTGGCAAGCTCCGCGACACCTTCACCGGCAACGGCGCCCGCAACGGCTCCTCGGGCAGCGGCTCCTCGGGCAACGGCTCGTCCGGCACCGGCGCCTCGGGCAACGGCTCCGCGGACCGCGACGGCAGCTGAGCCCACCGCGAACGCGACGGCGGCCGGTGTCCCGCCCGGGGCCCCGGCCGCCGCGCCGTTCCCGGCCCCCGCCAGGTCCGGCGCGCCTCAGCCGCCCGCCGCCAGCACCCCGCACACCTGCCAGCCCGGCCGGGCGTGATTGCCGGGGTCGACCGGCGTCGGCGGCGCGACCACCGTGCCCTGCGCGGTGGCCAGCACCGGCTGCAGGAAGCCCGCCGCCGAGGTGCCGCAGGGCTCCGGCCCGGCCTGCACCACCGAGTCCACCAGCCGCAGCTGGCCCGCGGCCAGGTCCACCCGGTCGAACTCGAAGGTCAGCTGCCGCCGCACGGTCTCCAGGGTGACCAGCGCTCCGGCCGGGGCCCCGGCCGGCTTCAGCGCGTAGACGAAGGTGTGGTCGGTGGTGATCTGCAGCGTCCCGCTGTCCGCCTCGTCGACCCGCATCGCACCGGCCACCTTCACGGTGTTCGAGGCCAGTGCGACCTGCGCCGGGTCGAAGCGGACCATCCAGCCGGTCACCGCGTGGTGCCGGTCGTCCACCGGCTGCGCCACGCTCGCGTCGAACTCCGCCTGCTCACCGGGCGTGACGAAGTCCCGCACCTCGGCGGTGGAGCCCTGGACCAGCACGGCCGGGGAGAACGAGGAGGCGACCAGGTAGCGCTGGACGGTGTCGAGCGCCTTGGCCACCTCGGCCCGGCTGAAGTGCCCGGTGGCGGCACCGGTCGGAGTGTTCAGCCCGAGCGCGCCGTTCCCGTACCCGGCTGGCAGCGCCGCGAACGGGTCCGCCCCGTCGGCGACCGGCTGGACGGCCGAGGCCGGCGCCAACGCGACCAGGCTGACGGTCAGTTGACTGCCCTCGGGCCGCGCGGCGGTCCCCTTCGGCGAGGTCACCCCGAAGTACACCGCGGCCCCGAAGGCCAGGAGGATGAGCAGCAGCAGCATGAGCGCCTGGCGCGGCACGGTGCCCAGCGGGCCGAGCCGCACCCGCGGCCGGGTGGCCTTGCCGAAGGAGCCCGACAGCCGCTCCCGGGCGGACAGTTCCCGGATCCGGGCAGCCCGGACGAACGATTCGTCGAAGACGACGGACCGGAATTCGTCCTCGTTGCCGGAACCGCCCTCGGGCGCACCCTCAGGAGGCTCTCGCGGGTCACCCACACCACCAGGGTAGGCGGACACCAGCGCCGCCACGAGGGTCCCGGCGTACATTCCCGGGAACGCTCCGTGACCACCGCCCCGGGGCGTGCGCCCGCGCCCGGGCCGACCGCGCCGCGCAGCAGACCGCACCGACCCGCCGACCGCGCCGACCGGGCTATCCGGTCGGCGCCGTGACCACCAGCGGGGGTTCCGCCGGGGCCTGCCCCGGGCCGACCCCGGCGCTGCTGCTGCCGGACTCGGGGCGTCTGGGTGTGCCCGCGGAGCCGCCCACGCCCTGGTAGACCGCCGCGACCGCGACCGCCAGCAGGCCCACGCCCATGATCACGGCGAGTACCCAGGCCACCGGCCGGTGCCAGCGCTGCTGGGCGACGTACCGCCCGCGGGCGCGCACCGGGTCGTAGCCGCGTCGCCACCGTCGCCGGGCCCTGCGGTCGCCCGACCGGTCCGGCCCCGACCACGGGTCGGGGTAGAGGTGGTCCGCGTCGAGCCCGCTCGGGTACGGGCGCAGCTCCAGCGGCAACCCGTCCCCGGCCGGGACGTCACGGCCCCAGCCCGGACCCGCGGTGTCCGGCTCGAACCTGGCCTCGGCGGCGGCGAGTTGCCGCTCCTTGGCGGTCGGCTCGTGCACGGCGGCGGACCGGACGAAGGCCTCATCGAGGACCACGGTGGCGAACTCGTCGTCCGCACCACCGTGGTCGGCGCCGTCGGGGTACGGGAAGCCCCCCACATCCTCAGCCACGGATTCAGCGTATTACCGGCCGGGCGATTTGTCTGTGGCTCCCGGCAGTTGGTCCGTCACATGTGTGACGGACACCCATCACACGCCGTTCAGCGGCCGTCCGCGGCGCCGCCGACGGTCTGCGTGCTCTCACCACGCACGTGCCCGTCACCAGTGACGATGTACTTGGTGCTGGTCAGCTCGGGCAGGCCCATCGGGCCGCGGGCATGCAGCTTCTGGGTGGAGATGCCGATCTCGGCGCCGAAGCCGAATTCGCCGCCGTCGGTGAAGCGGGTGGAGGCGTTGACGGCCACCGTGGTGGAGTCCACCAGCCGGGTGAAGCGGCGGGCGGCGGCCTGCGAGGTGGTGACGATCGCCTCGGTGTGGCCGGAGGACCAGCGGCGGATGTGCGCGACGGCGGCGTCCAGCGAGGGCACCACGGCGGCGGCGAGGTCCAGCGAGAGGTACTCGGCGCCCCAGTCCTCATCGGTGGCCGGCACCACGGTGGCCGGACCGCCCTCGGCGGCCTTCCGCACCGCCTCGTCGCCGTGCACGGTCACCCCGGCCTCGGCGAGCGCCGCCAGCGCGAGCGGCAGGAAGGCCTCCGCGACGTCCTGGTGGACCAGCAGCGTCTCGGCCGCGTTGCAGACGCTGACCCGCTGCGCCTTGGAGTTCAGCAGGATGCCGACGGCCATCGCCAGGTCGGTCTCGGCGTCCACGTAGACGTGGCAGTTGCCGGTGCCGGTCTCGATCACCGGCACGGTCGAGCCCTCGACCACGGTGCGGATCAGCGAGGCGCCGCCGCGCGGGATCAACACGTCCACGTAGCCGCGGGCGCGCATCAGCTCCTGCACCGAGTCCCGGCTCTCCCCCGGCACCAGCTGGACCGCGTCGGCGGGCAGCCCGGCCGCGGCGACGGCGTCGCGCACGACGGCGACCAGCGCGGTGTTGGAGCGGTAGGCGGAGGCGGAGCCGCGCAGCAGCACCGCGTTGCCGGACTTGAGGCAGAGCGCGGCGGCGTCCACGGTGACGTTCGGGCGGGCCTCGTAGATGATGCCGACCACCCCGAGCGGCACCCGGACCTGCCGCACGTCCAGGCCGTTGGGCAGGGTGTAGCCGCGCACCACCTCGCCGACCGGGTCGGGCAGGCCGGCCACGTCGCGCACGTCGGAGGCGATCGCGGCGATCCGCTCCTCGGTCAGGGTCAGCCGGTCGACCACCGACTCGGCCGTGCCGGCCGCCCGGGCCCGCTCCACGTCCTCGGCGTTGGCCGCGACGACCTCGGCGCTGCGGGCCACCAGCGCGTCCGCGATCGCCAGCAGCGCGGTGTCCTTCGCGGCGCGCGGCAGTGGGGCGAGCGCCGCGGCGGCCTCCCTGGCTCGGCGCGCTACGGCGAGGACGGGACTGTCGGCGGTGGCGAGATCGCTGGTCATGCCGCCAAGAGTAGCGACTGCACCGGCCCCGCCCGGGCGGTATTTCGCCCGGTGAGACGCCGCCTCGACGGCCCCGGCCCCGGCGGCCCGCAGCCCGAGGCCCCCGCCCCGACCGGGCGGCGCGGCTCAGTACGGGTGCACCCCGCCCAGGTGCGGCGGCGGATCACCGAAGCCCTCCGCCACCCGTTTGTGGTACGTCGCCCGGTCGACCACCTCCAGCCCGACGATCTCCCAGGGCGGCAGCTTCGCGGTGACCTTGTGTTCGCCCCACAGCCGCAGCGCGATGGCCGCCGCGTCGTGGAGGTCCCGGGCCTGCTCCCAGTAGCGGATCTCGGCGTGGTCGGCCGCGTAACGGGCGGTCAGGAAGAACGAGTGGTCGTGCGCCAGTTGCTCCAGCGAGGCGCGCAGCGAGGGCAGCGGGGTGACCTGCCCGGCCACGCTCAGCACCACGTGCCACAGCCGGGCCTGCTCGGGCACGGTCGGCGGCTGGGCCGCCCGGTCGCGTTCGGGCCGCAGCCGGCGCACCCCGCCGGGCCTCTGCGACGGCGGACCGGCCGGCTCGGCGGGGCCGTCCCCGCGTCCGCCGTCGATGCTGGTCAGCCGCCGGCCCGCCGTCCCTGCGGTCAGCGCTGCCTCGCGCCTGCGTTCCACCGGCGGCCTCCTGTTCGGCGATGTCCTGTCGTCCCCACCGGCCCCGTCGGCCTCGGCCGAGCGGGACGGCTGCGCCCCTCCTCGCCCGTGGCCGGGCCGCTCCCGGTACGGAGCGGCCCGCCGTCCGCGCTGCGCCGATCGGCCGGTGCCGGCCCGCCGGGCCGGTCAGTCGCGCAGAACGACCAGGTCATCGCGGTGGACGACCTCGCGCTCGTACGCGGCACCGAACTCCTGGGCCAGGTCGCGGGTGGACCGGCCGAGCAGGCGGGGCAACTCCCTCGCATCAAAGTTGACCAGTCCGCGAGCCACGATGTGGCCGTTTTCGGCAAGAAGGTCCACCGGATCACCCGCGGCGAACTCCCCGTCGACCCGGGTGACCCCGGCCGGCAGCAGCGAGGCGCCGCCGGAGACGACGGCCCGGACGGCGCCCTCGTCCAGGTGCAGCGACCCGCGCGGGCTGCTCGCGTGGGCCAGCCAGAGCATCCGGTCGGAGGTGCGGCTGCCGGTGCGCAGGAAGAGGGTGCCGGTGGGCCGGCCGGCCAGCGCGTCGGCGGCCTGGCTGGCGGCGGTGAGCACCACCGGGATGCCGGCGCCGGTGGCGATCCGGGCCGCCTCGACCTTGGTGACCATGCCGCCGGTGCCGACCCCGGCCTTGCCGGCGCTGCCGATCTCGATGCCGTCGAGGTCCCGCGGGCCGCGCACCTCGGCGATCCGGCTGGTGCCGGGGCGGGACGGGTCGCCGTCGTACAGGCCGTCCACGTCGGAGAGCAGCACCAGCAGGTCGGCCCGGACCAGGTGGGCGACGAGCGCGGCGAGCCGGTCGTTGTCACCGAACTTGATTTCGGCGGTGGCGACGGTGTCGTTCTCGTTGACGATCGGCATCGCGCCCATCGCCAGCAGCTGGTCCAGGGTGCGGTAGGCGTTGCGGTAGTGGGCGCGCCGGCTGGCGTCCTCGGCGGTGAGCAGCACCTGGCCGACCCGGATGCCGTACCGGGCGAAGGAGGCGGTGTAGCGGGCGACCAGCAGGCCCTGGCCGACGCTGGCGGCGGCCTGCTGGCGGGCCAGGTCCTTGGGCCGCCGGTCCAGGCCGAGCGGGGCGAGCCCGGCGGCGATGGCGCCGGAGGAGACGAGCACGACCTCCGGTGCCTCGGGGCGGCCGCGCAGCTTGGCGAGCGCGTCCACCAGGGCGTCGACGCGGTCGGCGTCCAGGCCGCCGGTCGCCGTGGTCAGGGAGGAGGAGCCGACCTTGACGACGATCCGTCGCGCGGTCAGCACCTCCTCGCGCAGAGAGTCCTCGCTCATCTCGCTGTACGCCCTTCCGGTGTGGTGGTGCGGGTGCGGCTGGGCCCGGGCCCGGCCGTCACCCCCGAAATCTACGCGATCGGCGCAGGTCACCCATGGGGTGTTTCACCGTCCGGACCCGGGCAGGTCACGGGCTCGCCACGGCCCGGCCGCCGATCGGGGGGCCTGGTATGGTCCCTGACCACAAGCCAGATCGGGGGACGGCTTCTTGCCCGCTGGACCCATGTCGTCATCGACCCTTCCTGTTCACGACGGGCGGCGCCGCACTGGGCAAAGGCCGGCAACGGTCGCGGCCGTGCGCCCAGGAGAAAAGCGCACCATGCGTTCGTACACCACCAAGCTGACCTTCGCCGCGCTCGCGGCGGTCACCGCCCTGTCACTCGCGGCCTGCGGACCGGACAACGCGGACACTCCGGCCGGCGCCGGCGGCGCCACCGGCGCTGCCCCGGCCCAGAGCGGCGCGGCCCCGGGGGCCACCGCCGGAGGCGCGGCCGGCGGTTCGACCGCGGCCCCGTCGGGCGCGGCGACCGGCGGTGCTGCCGCGGGCGGTGCGGCGACGGGCGGTGCGGCGACGGCCGGCGGGGCCGGTACGGCCGGCACCGCGGCCGGCGGGGCCGGTGCCGGTGCGGTCCCGGCGGCCGCGAGCAGCGTGAAGATCGGCCAGCCCGCCACCGTGGACTTCGCCGACAAGACCGCCAAGGTCGCCACCAAGCTGGAGATCACCGTCACCGGCGTCGAGGTCGGTTCGCTGCAGGACTTCGCCGCCGCCAAGATCAACCTCGTCGGCCTGGAAGGCCGCACCCCGATGTACGTCAGCTACACCATCAAGAACCTCGGGGACGCCAGCCTCTCCTTCACCGCCCCGGACTCGAAGTTCGTGCTCTTCGACACCACCGGCAAGAAGGGCCTCAACGCCATGACCGCCGCGACCCCGCTGCCCAAGTGCACCGGCGCGAAGTTCCAGGGCGTGGCCAAGGGCGCCGAGGTCAAGGGCTGCACCATCATCACCACCCCCGGGAACACCCCGGCCGCGGTCGGCTACACCGACCTGGTGGACCCGCTGAAGCTCCAGGCCTCCTGGACCAAGTGACGCTCCGTCGCCGCTGAACACGCGGACGGCCCCCGCCACCTGTCGAGGTGGCGGGGGCCGTCCGGCGTGAAGCACTCAGCGCGCTCAGTAGTCCTCGTCGTCGTCGCCCTCGATGGCGGCCTGGCGGCCGCTGGAGAGCGCCTCGAAGGCGAGGAACTCGGCCTCGGCCGCGTCCCGGCCCTTCTGCTTCTCGCGGCGGCGGTCGACCGCCGGGCGCTGGGTCTCGAAGCGGTGGTCCTCACCGCGGCGGCCGAGCATCTCGGCGCCGGCGGCCATGGTCGGCTCCCAGTCGAAGACGACGGCGTTCTCGTCCGGGCCGATGATGACGGTGTCGCCCTCGTGCGCCCCGACCTTCCACAGCTCCTGCTCGACGCCGAGGCGGGCCAGCCGGTCGGCGAGGTAGCCGACGGCCTCGTCGTTGGCGAAGTCGGTCTGGCGGACCCAGCGCTCCGGCTTGACGCCGCGGATGCGGTAGGCGCCGTCCTCCTCGGTGATGGTGAAGCCCGCGTCGTCGACGGCCTTGGGCCGCAGCACGATCCGGGTCGACTCCTCGGCCGGCTTGGCGGCGCGTGCCTCGGCGACGATCCCGGCCACCGCGAAGCTCAGCTCGCGCAGGCCCTTGCGGGAGGCGGCGGAGACCTCGAACACCCGGTAGCCGCGCTCCTCCAGGGAGGCACGGGTCAGGTCGGCGATGTCCTGGCCGTCCGGGACGTCGACCTTGTTGAGCGCGACCAGGCGCGGGCGGTCTTCCAGGCCGCCGTACTCGGCGAGCTCGGCCTCGATGGTCTCCAGGTCGCTCAGCGGGTCACGGCCGGGCTCCAGGGTGGCGCAGTCCAGCACGTGCACCAGCACCGAGCAGCGCTCCACGTGCCGCAGGAACTCCAGGCCCAGGCCGCGGCCCTGGCTGGCGCCCGGGATCAGGCCGGGCACGTCGGCGATGGTGTAGACGGTGTCGCCCGCGGTGACCACGCCGAGGTTGGGGATCAGGGTGGTGAACGGGTAGTCGGCGATCTTCGGCTTGGCGGCGGAGAGCACCGAGATCAGCGAGGACTTGCCGGCGCTCGGGTAGCCCACCAGGGCCACGTCGGCGACGGACTTGAGCTCCATGACGATGTCACGGGCCTCGCCGGGCTCGCCGAGCAGCGCGAAGCCGGGCGCCTTGCGGCGGGCCGAGGCCAGCGCGGCGTTGCCGAGGCCGCCGCGGCCGCCCTGGGCGGCGACGAAGCTGGTGCCGTGTCCGACCAGGTCGGCCAGCACGTTGCCCTTGCGGTCCAGCACCACGGTGCCGTCCGGCACCAGCAGGACGAGGTCCTCGCCGTCCGCACCGGTGCGGTGGCCGCCGGCGCCCGGCTTGCCGTTGGTGGCCTTGCGCTTGGGCGAGTGGTGGTACTCGAGCAGGGTGGTGACCTGCGAGTCCACGGTGAGGATGACGCTGCCGCCCTCACCGCCGTTGCCGCCGTCCGGCCCGCCGAGCGGCTTGAACTTCTCGCGGTGCACGGAGGCGCAGCCGTGGCCCCCGTTACCCGCGGCGACGTGAAGTTCGACGCGGTCCACGAAGGTGGTCATGGGTTTGCCTCCAGTGCGCGAGAGTCTGCTTGCTACCTGCGTAAAGCGCGAAGGGTGGACCGGAGAATTCCGGCCCACCCTTCACTGTGAGTCTTCTCAGACCCGGTGAGTCCACCCGGACCCGGTGGGTCCGCTCAGACTCGGGAGTCCGCGGGGACTCAGGCCTCGACGGCCACGATGTTGACGACCTTGCGGCCGCGACGGTTGCCGAACTGCACCGCACCGGCGGTCAGCGCGAACAGCGTGTCGTCGCCACCGCGACCGACACCGGCACCCGGGTGGAAGTGGGTGCCGCGCTGGCGGACGAGGATCTCGCCGGCCGAGACGACCTGGCCACCGAAGCGCTTGACGCCGAGGCGCTGGGCGTTCGAGTCACGGCCGTTACGAGTAGAGCTTGCGCCCTTCTTGTGTGCCATTTTTCGCTATCCCCTTACTTGCTGACCGAGTCGATGCTGGTGATGCGCACCGCGGTGTGCTGCTGACGGTGACCCTGACGGCGGCGGTAGCCGGTCTTGTTCTTGTAACGCAGGATGACGATCTTGTCACCCTTGGTCTGGTCGACCACCTCGGCGTGAGCCTTCACGCCGGCCAGGACCCACGGGTCGGAGGTGACAGCGTCACCGTCGACGACGAGGATGGTCGAGAGCTCGACCGAGTCACCCGGCTTGGCCTCGATACGGTCGATCTCCAGCACGTCGCCCACGGCGACCTTGTGCTGGCGGCCGCCTGCGCGAACGATCGCGTACATGCGGTACCTGCTTTCCTTGCTCGGTCGGAACCCCCGACGCCAGCCACCTGGGTACGGACACAGGAGCCTCTCCCGCGGCCCTCCGCGCGAACGCGGCGACCTCGGAAGGTGATGTGCTCGGGAGCATGGCGTAGACACGCCGATGGTCAAGAATACGGACCGGCCGCCCGGGGGGCAAACCGGCCCGTACGGCCCGGGGCGGGATCACTCCCGCCCCGGGCGTGGGCACTACTCGGCCGCCGTATCACCCTCGGCGGCCGCGGCCTTCTTGGCCGCCGCGCTCGTCCGCTTGGTCGCGGTCTTGCGGGCGGTGGTCTTCTTGGCCGCCGCGGTGGTCTTCTTGGCGGCGGTCTTCTTCGCGGCGGTCTTGCGGGCGGCCCGCTTCTTCGGCGCCGGCGCCTCCTCAGCCGGAGCCTCGGCGGCCTCAGTGGCCTCGGCGGCCTCGGCGGCCTCCGGAGCCTCGGCGGCGACCGCGGCCTCCGCGACCACGACCGGCTCGCCCGGCGCCTCGACGGCGGCCTCGGCAGCGGCGGCTTCCGCGACCGCCGGGGCGGCGGCCTCCAGGGCCGCCTCCAGCGCCGCTTCGGCCTTGGCCTGGAGCACCACGATCTCGGCGGAGTCCGGGGAACCCGCCGGAGCGGTCGCCTTGCGCACGGCGCGACGACGCGGACGGCCCGCCGGAGCGGCGGCCGGGGCCTCGGCCACCGGAGCCTCGACGACCGGGGCCGGCACGGCCTGCGCCGCCGCCTCGGCCGGGGCCTCGACGCCCGGGACCTCCAGGGCCAGCTGGCCCTCGATCTCCTCGCGCACCGGCTCGGCCGGCTCGGCGACGGCCTCCACCACCACCGGCTCGGCCACGACGGCCACCGCGGCCTCGACGGCCTGCGGCTCCTCGTGGCCCGCGCCGCCCTTGCCCCGGCGACGGCGCTTGCCACCACCGGCCTCGCCCGCCGCCGCGGGGGCGTGGACGTGGGCGCTCGGCTGCTCCATGTGCACGATCACGCCGCGGCCGTTGCAGTGCACGCACGGCTCGGAGAAGGACTCCAGCAGGCCCTGACCGACCCGCTTGCGGGTCATCTGGACCAGGCCCAGCGAGGTGACCTCGGCCACCTGGTGCTTGGTCCGGTCCCGGCCCAGGCACTCCAGCAGGCGTCGCAGCACCAGGTCGCGGTTGGACTCCAGCACCATGTCGATGAAGTCGATCACGATGATGCCGCCGAGGTCGCGCAGCCGCAGCTGGCGCACGATCTCCTCGGCCGCCTCGATGTTGTTCCGGGTGACCGTCTCCTCCAGGTTGCCGCCCTGGCCGACGAACTTCCCGGTGTTGACGTCGATGACGACCATCGCCTCGGTGCGGTCGATCACCAGCGAACCGCCGCTGGGCAGCCAGACCTTGCGGTCCAGCGCCTTCATCAGCTGCTCGTCGATCCGGTAGGTGGCGAACACGTCCACCTCGGAGGTCCACCGCTGGAGCCGCTCGGCGAGGTCCGGGGCCACGTGGGAGACGTACTCGTGGATGGTCTTCCACGCCTCGTCGCCGGAGACGATGACCTTGCTGAAGTCCTCGTTGAAGATGTCGCGCACGACCCGGACGGTCATGTCCGGCTCGCCGTACAGCAGCGCCGGGGCGTTGCCGGTCGTGGCCTTCTTCTGGATGTCCTCCCACTGCTGCTGGAGGCGCTGGACGTCGCGGGTCAGCTCCTCCTCGGAGGCGCCCTCGGCCGCGGTGCGCACGATGACGCCCGCGTCGTCCGGGACGATCTTCTTGAGGATCTGCTTCAGGCGGGCGCGCTCGTTCTCGGGGAGCTTGCGCGAGATGCCGGTCATCGAGCCCTCGGGCACGTACACCAGGTAGCGGCCGGGCAGCGAGATCTGACTGGTCAGGCGGGCGCCCTTGTGACCGATCGGGTCCTTGGAGACCTGCACCAGCACGGACTGGCCGGACTTCAGCACCGACTCGATCCGGCGCGGGCCGCCGTGGCCGCCCAGCGCGCCGAAGTTGACCTCGCCGGCGTACAGCACCGCGTTGCGGCCCTTGCCGATGTCGACGAAGGCGGCCTCCATCGACGGCAGCACGTTCTGGACCTTGCCCAGGTAGACGTTGCCGACGTACGAGGTGGCCTGCTCCTTGTTGACGTAGTGCTCGACCAGCACGCCGTCCTCGAGGACGCCGATCTGGGTCCGCTGGCCGCTCTGGCGCACCACCATGACGCGCTCGACCGACTCGCGGCGGGCCAGGAACTCGGCCTCGGTGATGATCGGCACCCGGCGGCGGCCCAGCTCGCGGCCCTCGCGGCGGCGCTGCTTCTTGGCCTCCAGACGGGTCGAGCCCTTGATGGACTGCACCTCGTCCGGGTCGAAGGACGGCTCGGTGGAGCGGCGGCGCGGCTCGCGCACCTTCACCACCGTGCGGACGCCGTCCTCGGTGGTCTCGGCGGTCTCGACGGCGCCGGCCTCACCGCTGCGGCGGCGACGGCGGCGGCGACGGCGGGACGAGGACAGGCCGCCGGCCAGGTCGTCGTCCTCCTCGCCCTCCTCCTCGGCGACGGCCTCGGCCGGCTCCTCGGCGGCGGGCTGCTCGGTCTCGACGGCCTCGGCGGCCTCGAAGTCCTCGGCCTCGCCACGGCGACGGCGGCGACCGCCCCGGCGGCGACGGCGCGACGGACGGCCGTCCTCCCACTCGTCCTCGGTCTCCGGACCGGCGGCGGGGGCCTCCACGGCGGGCGTCTCGACGGCCGGGGCCTCGACGACGGGCGCCGCGACCGGCGCCTTGGCCTGAGCCTTCGCCGGGGCCTGGGCGGCCGGCTTGCGGCGGGTCGGCTCGACCCGGGTACGGACCCGGCGGCGACGGCCGACGCCGCTGTACTCGAACTCGTCGTCCTCCTCGCGCCCGGCCTCGGCCGGGGCCTCGGCGGGAGCCGGGGCGACGGCGGGAGCCTGGGCGGCGGCGGGCTGCTCCGGCGCGGCCGGCGCGACGAAGGGCGCCGGCTCCTGGAACACCGGGGCCTGGAAGACCGCGGTGGCCGGGCGGACGGCGCGGCGGCGCACCCGGTGGTGCGGCTCGGCCTCGGCGGCCGGGGCGGCGGGGGCGGCAGCGGCGGGGGCCTCGGTGGCAGCCTCGACGGCCTCCTCCTCGGGCTCCTCGGCCTGCGGCTCCTCGGCGGCGGGCTCCTCCACCGGGGCCTCGACGACCGGCGCGGCCTCGACCACGCGACGGCGGCGGGTGCGGCGGGCCGGAGCGGCGGGGGCCTCCTCGGCCGCCGGCTCGGCGGGGGCCTCGACGACCGGCGCCTCCACGGCGGGGGCCTCGGCCTCGGCGGCGGGGGCACCGGCGGGCGCCTCGGCGCGCTTGCGGGTGCGGCGGGCCCGGGCGGGCTTCTCGGCCGTCTCCGCCTTGTCGGCCGTCTCCGCCTTCTCGGCCTTGTCGCTCTTGGCCGCCTTCTCGGTCTTCGTGGCCTTGGCGGCCTTCGGCGCCTTCGCGGTGGCCTCGGCCACCGGGGCCTCGACGGCCTCCGGCGCGGTCACCACGATCGCGGTGGCCTCCGGCGCCCCGGCCGGGGCCTCGGCGCGCTTGCGGGTCCGGCGGGCCCGGACCGGCTTCTCGGCGACCGGCTCGGCGGCCGCCTCAGCGGCCGGAGCCGCAGCGGTGACGGCCGCAGGCGCTTCGGCCGGCAGAACCGTCTCGGCCGCCTCGGTGGCCGCACCCTGCGGGGCGCCCGCCGGGCGGGACACCGCCCGGCGACGACGGCGCGGCGGCGCGGCGGACGCGCCCTCGCCACCGGTCGCGGCGGTTTCGTTCTGTTCCGTGGCCGCATTCTGCTGCGGATCGGTGTTATCGAGCATGCGGGTGGATCTCCCGTCAGGCCCCCGGGCTCCGCATCCGGGCACGGCACGGCACCGCTGGGCGGTCGGCATCGCGACGATGCCGGGACCGGACCCTTTGACGGTGCCGCCGCGCGGACGCGAGGCCGCACAGGGGCTCGTAGTCTCGCTCGGCGCCCCGCGCTCGGCGGGGTGTCGAAAGTCTTCTGGTCTGACCAGTCTTCTGAGGTTTTCCCAAGCTGCGCCTTCCCCCAACCCCGGGTGGCTCCCGGACGGGGTCCCGGACCGGCCAACCTTCGCGGTCGGCAGGCCCCGGGGTGGCAGGCCTGTGCTGCGACGACGCTCGCTCCCCTGGGGAGCCGCGGGAACCCTGGAGGACCGTCGGGCCCAGTGAGGCACTGGGCCCGGCCTCCCCCCGCTAGGCGGACGCGGTAGCGTGCGGCCCTGCGGCCGGCTCCGAGCCGACCGGGGCCGCGGCGCGGTCGAGCGCCAGCGGGTCGGTCACCGTGCCGGCCCCCTCGTCGAGCGGCCCCTGCGCCAGCCTGGTCACCTCTGCGGGGACCGGCGGCGCCAGGTCGGCCGTCGCACGGAGACCGGACAATACGTCGTCGGGTCGTACGGCGGGTGTGGCGTGTCGTACTACCAGGCGCAGTATCGCACAGGGACGGCCGGTCCGAACATCGCGGCCGGTTCCGGCCCCGGCATCCGCACCGGTCTCGACCTGCGCCGGGACGGCTTCCAGCGCCGCCACCGCACCCCGCGCGTCGAAGACCCGCAGGCCGTTCTTGGTGCGGCGCTCCACCTCGACCCGCTCGGCGGCGAGGAAACGCGCGACCGCCTCGGCGGCCACGTCGGGCTCGACGCCGTCCAGCCGGACCAGCCACTCGGAGGCCTCCAGGCGCTCCACGAAGTTCGGCGTCCGCACCTCGACCGCGTCGATCACGTCCAGGCCGGTCGGCAGCGACTCGTCCAGCTGCGCCCGCAGCTGCTCGGGGTCGCGGACCGCGGCCAGGCCGATCTCCAGGTACTCCGCCTCGCTCGCCACCCCGGTCGGGGCCGCGTTGGCGTAGGAGACCTTCGGGTGCGGGGTGAAGCCGGCCGAGTAGGCCATCGGAACGGCGGACCGGCGCAGGGCGCGCTCGAAGGCGCGCTGGAAGTCGCGGTGGCTGGTGAAGCGGAGCCGGCCGCGCTTGGTGTAGCGGAGGCGAATCCGCTGCACCGTCGGCGCGGGCGGCGGACCGTCGGGCGTACGGCGTGCCAGGGTTGCTCAGTCCTTCGTCACTATGTCCCGGTCCGGGTCACTGCACCGGACATCTGTCACCAGTAAGGGTACGCGCCCCGCCCGCCCCCTTTCCCCGCCGGTCCTGGCCCCTTCGCCCCACTCGCGCCCGAAAGGCAGCCGGCCGGCGGGCCCGCACGACCGCAGGGCTCGGCAGCATTCATCCAACGACAGCAGTGTTAGCAATATCATCCGTTTATCTATCGGCCATGCATGGCGATCCAGGGAATCACCCCGACATGGAATGCGCAATGCCCACTCTCATTCCTCTTGCGACTGTGCGAACAATGCCGCGACCAAACGTCTCGCGACCCTCCAGAAGAGCACCATCGCGATCACGGTGATCGCGGAAATCCTCAGATCGTGGCGTTTACCGGACCTGCCCGGCGGCCTCAATCAGGATGAGGCCAGACGGAGTGTTCCAGGTGCGCAATTACCGGCACTACCACTTCCCCAACAACGAGGCGTCGCTGGATTCCACTCCCAGCTACATGGCGACTTCGCGGCGACGAACAGCGCAGGTGCGCCCGGATCGAGACACTGACCCGGCATGAACGGCGGACCGTCGCCCGCTGCGTGACCCACTGACCCTTAGGCCGTAGCCCGCGGCCGGCACCACCCCACCCGCAGAACCAGTGGAGCCCTCCCCGAAAACCCGGGGAGGGCTCCACACGTCGCTCCGGGCGACGGGTTACTTCTGCTGGTCGGCGCCGCCGACGACCGTCAACGGCAGCAGCTTCTTGCCCGTCGGGCCGATCTGGATCTGGGTGTCCATCTGCGGGCACACACCGCAGTCGAAGCACGGGGTCCAGCGGCAGTCGTCGACCTCGACCTCCTCCAGGGCGTCCTGCCAGTCCTCCCAGAGCCAGTCCTTGTCGAGGCCGCTGTCCAGGTGGTCCCAGGGCAGCACCTCCTCGTAGCTGCGCTCGCGGGTGGTGTACCAGTCGACGTCGACGCCGGTGCCGGCCAGGCCCTTGTCCGCGCAGGCCATCCAGCGGTCGTACGAGAAGTACTCGCGCCAGCCGTCGAAGCGGCCGCCGTCCTCGTAGACCTCGCGGATGACCGCGCCGACCCGGCGGTCGCCGCGGGAGAGCAGGCCCTCGACGATGCCGGGCTTGCCGTCGTGGTAGCGGTAGCCGATGTTCTTGCCGTACTTGCGGTCGCCGCGGATCGAGTCGCGCAGCTTGGCGAGGCGGGCGTCGGTGTCCTCGGCGGACAGCTGCGGGGCCCACTGGAACGGGGTGTGCGGCTTGGGCACGAACCCGCCGATGGAGACGGTGCAGCGGATGTCGTTCTGGCCGGTGACCTCGCGGCCCTTCTGGATGACGTTCTTCGCCATCTCGCCGATCTGGAGCACGTCCTCGTCGGTCTCGGTGGGCAGGCCGCACATGAAGTACAGCTTCACCTGGCGCCAGCCGTTGCCGTACGCGGTGGCGACGGTGCGGATCAGGTCCTCCTCCGACACCATCTTGTTGATCACCTTGCGCATGCGCTCGCTGCCGCCCTCGGGGGCGAAGGTGAGGCCCGAGCGGCGCCCGTTGCGGGACAGCTCGTTGGCGAGGTCGATGTTGAAGGCGTCGACGCGGGTGGACGGCAGTGACAGGCCGATCTTGTCCTCGGTGTACCGGTCCGCGAGGCCCTTGGCGATGTCGCCGATCTCGGTGTGGTCGGCGCTGGACAGCGACAGCAGGCCGACCTCCTCGAAGCCGGTCGCCTTCAGCCCGCGCTCCACCATCTCGCCGATGCCGGTGATGCTTCGCTCCCGCACGGGGCGCGTGATCATGCCGGCCTGGCAGAAGCGGCAGCCGCGGGTGCAGCCGCGGAAGATCTCCACGGACATCCGCTCGTGCACCGTCTCCGCGAGCGGGACGAGCGGCTGCTTCGGGTACGGCCACTCGTCGAGGTCCATCACGGTGTGCTTGGACACCCGCCACGGCACGCCCGGGGCGTTCGGCACGACGCGGCCGATCCGGCCGTCGGCCAGGTACTCCACGTCGTAGAACTTCGGGACGTACACCCCGCCGGTACGGGCCAGGCGCAGCAGCAGCTCGTCCCGGCCGCCGGGGCGGCCCTCGGTCTTCCAGGCGCGGATGATCTCCGTGATGTCGAGGACGGCCTGCTCGCCGTCGCCGACCACGGCGCAGTCGATGAAGTCCGCGATCGGCTCCGGGTTGAAGGCCGCGTGGCCGCCGGCCAGGACGATCGGGTCCTCGTCGGTGCGGTCCTTGGCCTCCAGCGGGATGCCGGCCAGGTCGAGAGCGGTCAGCATGTTGGTGTAGCCGAGCTCGGTGGAGAACGACAGGCCGAACACGTCGAAGGCCTTCACCGGGCGGTGGGCGTCGACGGTGAACTGCGGGACGCCGTGCTCGCGCATCAGTGCCTCGAGGTCGGGCCAGACGCTGTAGGTGCGCTCGGCGAGCACGCCCTCGCGCTCGTTCAGCACCTCGTAGAGGATCATGACGCCCTGGTTGGGCAGGCCGACCTCGTAGGCGTCGGGGTACATCAGCGCCCAACGGACGTCGCAGGCGTCCCAGTCCTTGACGGTGGAGTTGAGCTCGCCGCCGACGTACTGGATCGGCTTCTGGACGTGCGGGAGGAGGGCCTCCAGGCGTGGGAAGACCGATTCGACAGTCATGTACTAGGAACCCTTACGACGTGATTCGATGCCGAGAGCCGGCACGGGAGGGGTGACCCTCAAGGGTAGCCCAATCCGGGGAACGGGCCGTCTGCCCCGGTTCACGGGCCCTCGGTGCTCCGGCGCGCCCCGGACGGCCGGAGTCCGCCCGCACACGCCCGCACCCGCCGGTACCAGCCGGTGCCCGCCGCCGACCGCCGGTGCCCGCCCCTGCCCGCCCCGGCACGTGCGGTGGGCGCCCGCCGGCCCGTGCCGTCCGCCGTTGACACGCCCGGACGGGCCGTGCGGTACTGACAGGGCTCCGCCAAAGAGATCTGCACCCCTTCCGGACAAGGAAGTTGAGTCGTACGCTCGGCCCTCGTCGGTTTTCCGGCCGGCGCGCCTCTTCCCTCACCACGGGCCGCCGCAGCACCAGCCCTGTCCGCCCTGCCAGGCCCGTCCCGCCCCGCTCGGCCGCCGTTCCCGGCCCCGCGGTGCCGCCCCGTCCGTCCCCGTCCCCCGCCCGCACGCCGTGCCCGGCGGCGCACCCGCACGCCCGCGCCCCGGCGGCCGTACGACCGGCGCTAGGAGAACCATGACCGACACCGGTCGGCGGATCCGCCCGCTCCGGCCCCTCGACACCCGGCCGGCCCGCTACCCCACGCCGGCCCAGGCCGAGTCCGCCGCGCGGCGGCTCGCGCTGCGGCACCCGGACCGCTGCCGGCTCCGCGAGGTGGGCCGTTCCCGGGCCGGGCGCCCGCTGATGCTGCTCTCCGTGGACCGCGGGCCGCGCGCGGTGCTGGTGGTCGGCGGCCCGCACCCCAACGAGCCGATCGGCACCGCCGGAACGGTCCGGCTCGCCGAGGTGCTGCTGGACGCCCCCGCCCGCCCCGGGCTCTCCTGGCACCTGCTGCTCTGCCTCGACCCGGACGGCGCCGCGCTCAACGCCGGCTGGCTGGACGGCCCGCTCACCATGCGGCGCCACTACGAGCACTTCTTCCGCCCCTCCTTCGAGGAGCAGCCCGAACTGCTGCCCGCCCCCGGCTCCGGCCGCCCGCCGATGCCGGAGAGCCTGGCACTGACCGGCCTGATCGACGAGCTGCGCCCCTTCCTCCAGTGCTCGCTGCACGGGGTGGACTTCGGCGGCGCGTTCGTGCAGCTCACCCGCCCGGTCCGGGGCCTGGCCGGGCGCTTCGCCCGCTCCGCGGAGCGGGCCGGCGTCCCGCTCGACGTGGACCCCTACGACGCGATCGGCTGGGCCAGCCCGGACCCCGGCACCTATCTGATGCCGGCCCCGGGCGCCGGGGGCTCCCGGGCCCTGCCGGACGAGCCCGAGCTGTCCACCTGGTCGTACGCGGCGGGGTACGGCGCGGTCAGCGCGGTCCTGGAGGTCCCGATGTGGGCCGTCGACGCGGTCGGCGACGCCCGCCCCCACCCGGCCGGGGCGCAGGCCCTCGCGGCGGCCGCCCGCGACCTCACCGTCCGCGCCGAGCAGCTCACCGCCCTGCTCCCGGCCGTCCCCGCGCACGGCGCGCGCGCGTACGGCGCCGAGGCGTCCGGCGCCCTGCTGCGCACCGTCGAGTCCAGTCTGGCGGTCGCCCCGCGGGTGGCCGGGGAGTGGCTGGAGCGCTGGGGCGCCGAGCCGCTCACCGTCTCCCGGGTGACCACCGCCGGACTGGTCGCGGCCCGGGTGCCGCTGCGGGTCGCGTCGATCCTGCTGCGGCTGCTCGCCGACGCCCGCGGGCCCGCCGCCGAGGCCTCCCGGGACCGCGCCCGCGCCGTCGTCGGCGACGGCCTGGACCGGCTGCGCCATCGTTTCGGCGTCCGCTGGGTCCCCGTCCAGGAGCAACTCGCGCACCAGACCCGCGCCGTCCTCGCCACCGCCGACTGCCTCCGCTAGGGCCGCGTCCACGACCACGTCCATGTCCGCGTCCGACCGGTCACACCGGCCGCGGCGCGACGGGCCGCGGCACGACGGCGGGGCCGGCCCGGGAAGTCCCGGACCGGCCCCGCCGCGGAGCGCGCTCAGGCCGCTATCGGCCGCTGGCTCCGCACCGCCTGGAGCAGCCCGATGGCCAGCCAGTTCGCGAACATCGACGAGCCGCCGTACGAGACGAACGGCAGCGGGATGCCCGCGACCGGCATGATGCCCAGGCACATCCCGATGTTCTCGAAGGCCTGGAAGGACAGCCAGGCGATGATCCCGGCCGCCACGATCGTCCCGTACAGGTCGGTCGCCTGCCGGGCGATCCGGCAGGCCCGCCAGAGGATGACGCCGACCAGCGCGATGATCGCCAGCGCCCCGATGAAGCCCAGCTCCTCGCCGGCCACGGTGAACACGAAGTCGGTCTGCTGCTCCGGCACGAACTGCCCGACGGTCTGGGTGCCGTGGAACAGCCCCTTGCCGGTCAGCCCGCCCGAGCCGATAGCGATCCGGGCCTGGGCGGTGTTGTAGCCGACGCCGTTCGGGTCCAGCTGCGGGTTGGCGAAGGCGGCGAAGCGGTCGATCTGGTACTGGCTCAGCAGCCCGAACTTCCAGATCGCCACGCACCCGGCGGTGCCCGCCATCAGCAGGCCGAGCACCCAGCGGTTCGCGGCGCCCGAGCCGAGCAGGATGCCGAGCACGATCGCGGCCATCACCATCACCGAGCCGGCGTCCGGCATCAGCATCACTATGGCCATCGGCAGGCCTGCCCAGAGCAGGCCCCGGAACACGGCCCGGTGCGAGGGGAACTCCCGCTCCCCCGCGTCCACCTGGTCCGACAGCACGACCGCCATCGCCAGCACGATCGCGAGCTTCGCGAACTCGGCCGGCTGGATCGAGAAGCCGCCGCCGAGCTGGATCCACGAGTGCGCGCCGTTGATGGTCGAGCCGAGCGGGCTGAGCGTCGCCAGCAGCATCACGATCACGCCGACGTACAGGAACGGCACGATCGTGCGGAAGCGCCGGCTCCCTATCGCTATCACGACGGAGCACAGCACCAGCCCGACCACGAAGTTGGTCAGGTGCCGGTACAGGAAGTACTGCGGGTCCCCGTGGGTCAGCGAGTCGCGCCCGCGGGTGGCCGACCAGACCAGCAGCGAGCTGCCGGCCGACAGGGCCAGCGCGGCCACCAGCAGTATCCAGTCCAGCCGCCAGAGCGGGGAGTCCTTGGCCAGGGCCTTGGAGACCCCGCTGCGCTGAGGGGCCAGCCGCAGCTGCCGGTACGAGCCGTAGGAGGTCATGCCCGTCCCCTTCCCGGTCCGCGCGAGGGTTCGAGCGCGGCGTCGGCCGCGGTGTACGACGCCGGACGGTCGGTCGGCGGCGTCCGGTCGAGGAAGGCCGTCGCGGGGACCGGCTGCGCCGCGTCCGCGTCGGGCAGCGCATCGGCCGGCACGACGCTTGCCGCCTGGAGCTGAGCCGGGCCCTGGCCCTGGACGCCCGCCCCCTGGCCGGCGCCGTACGCGACCGGCTTGATGATCGCGGTGCCGTCCGGGTTGAACTTCGGCAGCTCGGACTGCGGCGCGGGCAGCAGCGCCCTGCCGTTGTCGATGGTGCCCTTGTCGTCCACGCCGTACAGCGCCTGGTAGATCCGGCGGATGGCGTCACCGGAACCGCCGGAGCCGGTGCCGCCCTGGCTGATCGTCATGACGACGGCGTAGTCCTTGCTGTACGTGGCCAGCCAGGAGGTGGTCTGCTTGCCCTCGACCTCGGCGGTGCCGGTCTTGGCGTGCAGCGCGATCTTGTCCTGCGGCCAGCCGTTGAACTTCCAGGCGGCGGTACCGGACTTGATGACGCTCTCGGTGGCCTGGTCGATG
Source organism: Kitasatospora sp. NPDC001132 (assembly GCF_053598415.1). NCBI lineage: Bacteria > Bacillati > Actinomycetota > Actinomycetes > Kitasatosporales > Streptomycetaceae > Kitasatospora > Kitasatospora sp. NPDC001132. Next base: position 447,613 of record NZ_JBSFKF010000003.1, read on the forward strand.
TAGCTGAGCAGCTTCTGGTCGCCGGGGAACTGGGCGTCCGCCTGCGGGGCGATCTCGCGGACGAGGTCCCCGCCCGGGCTTATCACGGCCTTGGCGATGGTCGGCCGGTAGAAGGTGCCGCCGTTGGCCAGCGCCGAGTAGATCCGGGCCATCTGGACCGGGGTGACGAGGGTGTCGCCCTGGCCGATCGCGAAGTTGACGGCGTCACCGGCGCGCATCTGGTAGCCGTCGACGCAGTTCTCCCGGGCGATCTGGTCGGAGTAGCTGTTGCCGCCCTTCTGCCCCTGGGCGCACCAGGCGTCCTTGTTGTTGTCGTAGAAGGACTGCTTCCACTGCCGGTCCGGCACCCGGCCGGGCACCTCGGCCGGCAGGTCGATGCCGGTCTTGGCGCCGAGGCCGAACTGGTGGGCGGTCTTGAAGAACCAGTCGGCCGGGTCCTTCTTGGGCTTGATGCCGCCGTCCTTCATCCACTGGTCGTACGCCAGGCCGTAGAAGACGGTGTCACAGGAGACCTCGAGCGCCTTCTCCAGGGAGATCTGGCCGAAGTTCTCGCTCTCGAAGTTCTTGAACTCGCGGCCGCCGATGGTCATGCTCTTCGGGCAGTCGTAGCGGCCGTCCAGCGAGTAGCCGGCCTGCACGGCGGCGGTGGTGGAGATGACCTTGAAGGTCGAACCGGGGGCGGACTGGCCCTGTATGGCCCGGTTCAGCAGCGGGAAGTTGGACTCCTTGCTGGTCAGCGACTGGTAGTCCTTGCCGCTGATGCCGCCCACCCAGAGGTTCGGGTCGTAGGTCGGGGCGCTCGCCATCGCGACGATCCGCCCGGTGTGGACGTCCATCACCACGGCGGCGCCGGAGTCGGCCTCGTAGTTGCGGTTGGTGACCTTGTCGAAGGTGTTCCTGGCGTCGTTCATGGCCTGTGCCAGGTTGTCCTCGACCACCTTCTGCACCCGGGCGTCGATGCTGGTGACCAGGTTGTCGCCGGTCTGCGGGGCGACGGTGCCGGCGTTGCCGATCACCCGGCCGAGGTTGTCCACCTCCAGCTTGGTGATGCCCGCGGTGCCGCGCAGGTCGCGGTCGTACACCGACTCCAGGCCGGCCCGCCCGATCTGGTCGGCCGGCAGGTAGCGGTCCAGGCCGCTCTTGCCGGCGGTCTTGCTGACCTCCTCGTCGGTGACCGGCGAGAGGTAGCCGAGCACCTGGGCCATGTTGGCGCCCTCGGCGCCGGTGTAGTGGCGCACGGCGGTGGGCTGCGCGGTGACCCCGGGGAAGTCCTCGCGGCGCTCCATTATCTGCATCGCCTGCTGGGTGGTCGCCTCCTTGGTGACCGGGATCGGCTGGTACGGCGAACCGTTCCAGCAGGGCTGCGAGGTCTTGGCGTCGCAGAGCCGGACCTTCTCCTGCACGTCCTTGGCGGGCATCCCCAGCACCTCGGCCAGCCGGGACAGCACCGCCTTGCCGCCGTCCTTCTGCTGCAGCAGCGAGGTGCGGCTGACGGAGACCACCAGCCGGGTCTCGTTGCCGGCCAGCACCCGCCCGGACGCGTCCAGGATCTCGCCGCGGACGGCCGGCTCGACCACCTCGCGGATGTGGTTGCCGGTCGCCTTCGCGGTGTACTCCTTGGCGTTGCGGATCTGCAGGTACCACAGCCGCCCGCCGAGGGTGGCGAGCAGCGACAGCACCAGGATCTGCAGCACCACCAGACGGATCGTCACCCGTCGGGTGCGTCCGGTCTCGGGGATGTTGCTCACGTCTCGTGCGCTCCAGGATGCGGGGAGGTCGGGTGGTCGGGGCCGGGCCGGTTACGGGCGGCGGGCGAAGCCGGGCACGCGCCGCTTCTTGTACGACGGGCCGGAGGAGGTCTCGCGGGTGGTCCGGTAGCGGGACAGCGTGCCCAGGCCGGAGCCGCCCTCGTCGTCGTCCGCGGCGGTCACCGGGTCGCGCCCGAAGCGGCGGCCGAGGTACATCACCAGCGGCACCACGAAGGGCGCCAGCAGCAGGTCGTAGAGCAGGGCGCTGATCACCAGTCCGCCGAGGCCGACGTGCCGGGCCGCGGTGTCGCCGACCAGGGCGCCGACCATCGCGTAGAGCAGGGTGGAGGCGACCGCCGCGACGCCGACCACGACCAGCGAGCCGGCCACCGAGCGCTGGCGGCCGTGGTCCGGGCGCAGCAGTCCGGCGGCGTAGCCCATCAGGCAGAGCACCAGCGCGTAGCGGCCGATCGCGTGGTCGGAGGGCGGCGCGAGGTCGGCCAGCAGTCCCCCGAAGAAGCCGACCAGGCAGCCGCCGGTGGGCCCGTAGACCATGGCGAGGCCGACCACGACGAGCAGCAGTATGTCCGGAGTGGCTCCCGGGAGCTGGAGCCGGCCGAAGACGCTGACCTGGAGGATCAGGCCGAACAGGACGAGGCCGGCGGAGACGGGGATGCGGGCGAGGCGCATGGCTCAGTTCCCCCCAGTGGGCTGTGCGGGCGGGGCGGCGGGCACGACGGCCGGGGCCTGGCCGGGGAGCGCGGCCGGGACCTGGCCCGGCGCGGCGGCCGGCTGGCCCGGGGCGGGCGCCGGCGGCAGGACGGCGTCGCGCGGGTCGGTGCGCGGCGGCACGACCACCACGCCGACCAGGTCCAGCCGGGTGAACTGGACGAAGGGCTCGACCAGGACGGTCTTGGTCAGCTGGCCGGCGTTGGCCTGGACCTCGGTGACCTTGCCGACCGGGACGCCGGGCACGAACGGGCGGCCGCTCTGCGAGCCGAAGGTGACCAGTCGGTCGCCGGCCTTGACCTGGGCCTTGCCGTTGAGCAGGGAGACCTTCATCGGGCTGTCGCCGCCGCCGGAGGCGAAGCCGATCTCGCCGGTGCCCTCCAGCCGGGTGCCGGCCGAGAAGCCGGGGTCGGAGGCGAGCAGCACGGTGGCGGTGGTCGGGGCGACGGTGGTGATCCGGCCGACCAGGCCCTGGCCGTTGATCACCGTCATGTCGCGGGTGAGGCCGTCGTCGCTGCCTGCGTCGATGGTGATGGTCCAGGAGAAGCCCTGGGCCGGGCCGATCGCGATGACCTGGGCGGCCTTGACGGTGTAGCCGCCGGAGCCGGCGGTGCGCAGCAGGTCGTCCAGTTGCTTGGTGCGCCCGGCGGCCATGTCGGAGGAGGCGAGCTTCTGCCGCAGTTCGGTGTTCTCGCGGGCGAGCTGGTCGGTGCGGCCGCTGTCGGTGGCCGCGTCCCGGAAGGCGCGGACGGTGTCGGCGACCGGGTCGACGACGGTGGCGGCGCCGCGCTCGACCGGTCCGAGGACGCGGGCGGCGGCGTGCCGGGCCGGGCCGAGCGGGGAGTCCTCACCGCCCTTGATGTCCACGGTGATCAGCGCGAAGGCGACGGCCACCAGCAGGATCAGCAGCAGCCGGCTCTCTCGTGTGTCCCTCACGGTGCTGGTACTGCCCCTTCGTACCCGGCCGCCGCCCGGGGCCGTGGGGCCCGGGCGGCGGCCCGTTCAGTCGAGTGTCGGATGTGACGCGTGGTAGCGGTGGTGCGGCGACCTGTCAACGACGCGGTGAGGCGTCGAGTACCTGCTGGAGCGCCTCGAACTCCTCGACGCACTTGCCGGAGCCGAGCGCGACGGAGTCGAGCGGGTTCTCCGCGATGTGGATCGGCATGCCGGTCTCGCGGCGCAGCCGCTCGTCCAGTCCGCGCAGCAGGGCGCCGCCGCCGGTGAGCACGATGCCGCGGTCCATGACGTCGCCGGCCAGCTCGGGCGGGCACTGGTCGAGGGTGGTCTTGACCGCGTCGATGATCGCGTTGACCGGCTCGTCGATGGCCTCGCGGACCTCGGCGGCGGAGATGACGACGGTCTTGGGCAGGCCGCTGACCAGGTCGCGGCCGCGGATCTCGGCGTGCTCGTCCTTCTCGCCCTCGAGGCCGAAGGCGCTGCCGATGCTCATCTTGATCTGCTCGGCGCTGCGCTCGCCGAGGAGCAGCGAGTACTCCTTCTTGATGTGCTGGACGATCGCGTTGTCCAGTTCGTCGCCGGCCACCCGGATGGACTGGGCGGTGACGATGCCGCCGAGGGAGATCACGGCGACCTCGGTGGTGCCGCCGCCGATGTCGACGACCATGTTGCCGGTGGCCTCGTGGACGGGCAGGCCGGCGCCGATGGCGGCGGCCATCGGCTCCTCGATGATGTGCACCTGGCGGGCGCCGGCCTGGGAGGAGGCCTCGATGACGGCGCGGCGCTCGACGCCGGTGATGCCGGAGGGCACGCAGACCACGACGCGGGGGCGGGCGAGGTAGCGGCGGCGGTGGATCTTGAGGATGAAGTACCGCAGCATCCGCTCGGTGATCTCGAAGTCGGCGATCACGCCGTCCTTGAGCGGGCGGATGGCGACGATGTTGCCCGGGGTCCGGCCGATCATCTTCTTGGCCTCGGCGCCGACGGCGAGGATCCCGCCGGTGTTGGTGTTCACCGCGACGACGGACGGCTCGTTCAGGACGATGCCCTTGCCCCTGACGTACACCAGCGTGTTGGCTGTTCCGAGGTCGATCGCCAAGTCGCGGCCGATGAACGACAGGTTGCTCGCCATGGGGTGTGGGTGCCTTCCCGGGCTCGGAGTTCATGGGGGGTGGACGAATGCGCGCCCACGCTTGGGCGGAGACCAGCTGAGCTGCCTTACCGGGCCCTTGAGTCGCGTCCATCGTAGTCACGCCGCGCGGTACGGACATCGACGTGGGGCATACCGTCCATTGTCCGGGGCGTGATCGCTTCTCCGAGGATTGGGACGCCGTGTCGGCGCCGCCAGTTCCCTATTTCACGATAAGAATGCCCCGGCCGGGCCAATGGTCCCGACCGGGGCGGTACTAACGTCCCCCGGGCGTGTCGCCCGGTTCCGGCTCGCCGGATCAGGCGTGCGCGGGGAAGAAGATCTTGATCTCGCGCTCGGCGGACTCGGGGGAGTCGGAGGCGTGGATCAGGTTCTCGCGGGTGATCGTCGCGTAGTCGCCGCGGATGGTGCCGGCCCCGGCCTCCAGCGGGTTGGTGGCGCCGGCCAGCATGCGGATGCCCCTGACGACCTCCTCGCCCTCGACGATCAGCGCGATCGACGGACCGGAGGTCATGAACTCCAGCAGCGGCTCGTAGAACGGGCGGCCGACGTGCTCCGCGTAGTGCTGCTCCAGCGTCGCCCGGTCGAAGGTGCGCAGCTCGATGGCGGCGAAGCGCCAGCCGGCCTTGCGCTCGATGCGGCTGATGATCTCGCCGGCCAGGCCGCGGCGGACGGCGTCGGGCTTGAGCAGGACGAGAGTGCGCTGGGACACGGTGCGTCTCCTGGGGATTCGGTTCGGCAGACAGTCGGGTCGACAAGCGGTGCCGACAGGGCAGAGGCTACCTTGCGCACACGGCGTGTCGGTCGGCCGGTCCGGGCCTCAGGGGTGTACGGCGGCGGCCTCGGCGGCGGCCCGGGCGGCCTTGAAGTCGTCCACCTTGCGGCCGTAGTGCACCGAGCACCACCACAGGCCGGCGAAGACCACGCCGAGGCCGAACATGGTCGGCAGGATGAAGCCGGCGGCGATCAGTCCGATCTGCAGCGCCCAGCCGATCTGCACCGCGCCGGGGCGGTTGATCATGCCGCAGAGCGCGATGCACAGGGCCATCGCGATGCCGCTGACCGTCCAGATCTCCCCGGTGGAGACGTCGGAGAGCCGCATCGCGACCAGCGCCGCGAACATGATCAGGAGCGCTTCGCCGATCAGCGTCGAGGAGCAGAGCGTCCTCATGTCACTTCCTCCCGAGCAGCAGGCGGGCCTCGCCCACCGTGATGACCGAACCGGTGACCAGCACCCCGGCGCCACCGAGGTCGCCCTCCTCCTCGGCGAGGGTGACGGCGGCGGCGATGGCGTCGTCGAGCCGGGGCTCGACCTGGACGCGGTCCTCGCCGAAGACCTCGACGGCCAGGGCGGCGAGCGCGTCGACGTCCATCGCGCGGTGGGTGGAGTTCTGGGTGATGACGACCTCGGCCAGGATCGGCTCGAAGGCCTCCAGTACGCCGGCCACGTCCTTGTCCCCGGAGGTGCCGATCACGCCGACGAGCCGGGTGAAGCCGAAGGACTCGGTGAGCGCGGCCACGGTGGCGCGGGCTCCGTGCGGGTTGTGGGCGGCGTCCAGGATGATCGTGGGGCTGCGGCGGACGACCTCCAGGCGGCCCGGCGAGGAGACGCCGGAGAAGGCCTGGCGGATCTTCTCCACGTCCAGCTGCCCGCCGCGCGCGCCGCCGACGCCGAAGAAGGCCTCGACCGCGGCGAGTGCGAGGGCCGCGTTGTGCGCCTGGTACTCGCCGTGCAGCGGGATGAAGACGTCCTCGTACTCCTCGCCGCCGAGTCCGCGCAGCGTCACCAGCTGGCCGCCGACGGCGAGTTCGCGGCGGATCACGCCGAACTCCATGCCCTCGCGGGCGACCGTGGCGTCCACCTCGACGGCGCGGCGCAGGATGGTCTGGGCGGCGTCCAGCTGCTGCTGGGCGACGACGGCGACGGAGCCGGACTTGATGATCCCGGACTTCTCGCCCGCGATCTCACCGGTGGTCTCGCCGAGCTTGTCGGTGTGGTCCAGTCCGATCGGGGTGATCACCGCGACGGCGGCGTCGATGACGTTGGTGGCGTCCCAGGAGCCGCCCATGCCGACCTCGACCACGGCGACGTCCACCGGGGCGTCGGCGAAGGCTGCGTAGGCCATGCCGGTCAGCACCTCGAAGAAGGACATCGGCACCGGCTGGGCCGCGTCGACCATCTGCACGTAGGGCTCGATGTCGCGGTAGACCTCGACGAAGCGCTCGGGGGTGATCGGGGCGCCGTCCAGGCTGATCCGCTCGGTGACGGACTCCACGTGGGGGCTGGTGTAGCGGCCGGTGCGCAGCTCGAAGGTGTTGAGCAGCTGCTCGATCATCCGGGCGGTGGAGGTCTTGCCGTTGGTGCCGGTGATGTGGATGGAGGGGAAGGACCGCTGGGGCTGGCCCAGGATGTCCATCAGCGCCTCGATCCGGTCGAGCGAGGGCTCCAGCTTGTTCTCCGGCCAGCGTTCGGAGAGCTCCACCTCGACGTCGCGCAGGGCGTCGCCGGTGCCGCCGTCGGCGGGGCGGATGGTGTACGGGTTCGGGTCGGCCTTGTCGCTCACGACCACAGTCTACGGAGCGCCGACGGGTCCTCCTCACGGGGTGAGAACGACCACTTTGCCCGCTCTTTTCCATGATCATCTAGTTTTGTCCCTTTACTATTGATTTGGCGATTTGACCCGCAATGAAGCATCGATTCGCAGCCGATAGGAGCCTTCTACCTTTGATCATGAGGAGCATCGCGCCATGCCTGACGCCCTGCACGACTGGATCGTGCTCCGCCAGGACGCCGTCGTCTGGGTCGCCGGACTGATCTCGCTGGCCCTCGTCGGCTACATGGCCCTCGTCTTCGGACGCTTCCTCGTGTACTGGGCGGGCTCCCGGCACGCCTTCCGACACAACCGCCCCGCCGAACCCGGCGACCCCACCGCCTTCCGCTGGCACCTGGTCATCCCCTGCCGCGACGAGGAGGCCGTGGTCACCCAGACCCTGGACGGCCTGCGGGCCGCCGCGCCCGAGGCCCACCTCTGGGTGATCGACGACGACAGCGAGGACGCCACCCGCGAGCTGGTGCTCGCCGCCGCGGCCCGCGACCCGCGGGTGCACCTGGTCCAGCGCCGCCGCCCGCACGCCCGGATCGGCAAGGGCGCCGCCCTCAACGCCGCCTACCGGGAGATCTCCGCCTGGCTGCCCGAGGACGCGGACCGCTCCCGGGTGGTGATCGGCGTGGTCGACGCCGACGGGCAGCTCGACCCGGGCACCCTCGCCCAGGTCTGCAACGCCAGGGCGCTCGGCCGGCCCGACACCGGCGCCGTCCAGATCGGCGTCCGGATGCGCAACGCCGACGACGAGCTCCCGCTGCCCGGCCGCGGCCGGGCGGCCAACGCCCTGGCCCGCGCCCTGGTGCGGATGCAGGACGTCGAGTTCCAGGCCACCAACACCGGCATGCAGCTGCTGCGCCGCCGCACCGGCAGCGTCGGCCTCGGCGGCAACGGCCAGTTCGTCCGCCTCACCGCCCTCGACTCGCTGACCGCCGAGGAGGGCCGGGCCGGCCGCCCCTGGCCGGAGCGCGCCCTGCTGGAGGACTACGAGTCCGGCCTCGACCTGCGGCTGGCCGGCTGGCGGCTCACCCACGTCACCGAGGCCCGGGTCTCCCAGGAGGGCCTGATCTCGGTGCGCCGCTTCCTCACCCAGCGCACCCGCTGGGCCCAGGGCAACATGCAGTGCCTGCGCTACACCGGCCGGGTGCTGCGCTCGCCGCACTACACCCTCTCCGGCAAGGCCGAGGTGCTGTACACCTTCCTCCAGCCGGTGGTCTGCGTGCTGCTGGTGCTGCTCTTCCCGCTCTCGCTCGGGATCACCGGTGCCGGGGCGGTGCTCTTCCCCGAGGAGACCGCCGAGTTCCAGCTCAGGTTCGGCCCGTGGATGCTGCTCGTCTTCGTGCTCGCCACGCTGCCGATGGTGTTCTGGGGCTTCGCCTACCGCAGGACCGCCCACCCCGACCGCGGCCGGCTGACGGCGCTGCTCTGGGGCCTGCTGGTCTGGCTCTACGCCTACCACCTGTTCGTGGTCGCCACCCGGGCCGCGGTCCGGATGCTGCTCGGCCGCAACGGCTGGGCCAAGACCCGCCGCAACGCCGAGAAGGTCGCCCTCGGTGCCCCCACCGCGCTCGAGTCCTGAGCCGCCCCCACGCCTCCCCCACGCACCACGTCCCGACCGGAGTCCCGCATGAGCACGTGCCTGCCCCCGTCCAGCGTCGCCGTCGTCCTCGGCACCCGCCCCGAGCTGGTCAAACTCGCCCCGCTGATCCACGAACTCGGCGACGCCACCCGGCTGGTGCACACCGGCCAGCACTGGGACGAGGCGATGTCCGGCCGCTTCCTGCGCGACCTCGACCTGCCCGAGCCCGAGCTGCTCACCGGCGTCGGCGGCCGCCCGCGGGCCGGCCAGATCGCCCGGTCGCTGGGCCAGCTGGACGCCGCCTTCGCCGAGGACCGCCCCGCCGCCGTGGTCGTCCAGGGCGACACCAACGCCACTCTGGCCGGGGCGCTGGCCGCCAACGCCCGGGAGATCCCGCTGGTCCACGTCGAGGCCGGGCTGCGCAGCTTCGACCGGGCGATGCCCGAGGAGCACAACCGGGTGATGGTCGACCACGTCTCCGACCTGCTCTGCGCCGCCACCGGGGAGAACGTCGCCAACCTGCGCGCCGAGTCGCTGGCCGAGGAGCGGATCGAGCTCACCGGCAACACCGTCGTCGAGGTGGTCCGCCGTCAGCTGCCGGACAAGGCCGCCCGCGCCGCGCTGCTCGCCGCGCACGGGCTGCGCCCGGACGCGTACGTGCTGGCCACCGTGCACCGTCCGGAGAACACCGACACCGCCGAGGCGCTCGGCGCGGTGCTCGCCGAGCTGGACCGGATCGCCCGGGCCGGCACCCCGGTGCTGTTCCCGATGCACCCGCGCACCCGGGCCGCCGTCGAGCGCTTCGGCCTGGACGGCCTGCTGGAGCGCCTCGCCGTCACCGGCCCGGTCGGCTACGGCGACTTCCTGGGCCTGGCCGGCCACGCGGCGCTGCTGGTCTCCGACTCCGGCGGCGTGCAGGAGGAGTGCACCGTGCTCGGCCGCCCGCTGCTGGTGGTGCGCCGCTCCACCGAGCGACCGGAGGCGATGGCGGCCGGCTTCGCCGCTCTCGTGCGGCCCGGCGAGGAGCTGGGCTCCCTGGCCCGCGCCTGGCTCTCCGACTCCCCCGAGCGGCTCGCCCGGCTGGCGGCCACCCCGAGCCCGTACGGCGACGGCCTGGCCTCGGCCCGGATCGCCGCGCTGACCGCGGCGATCGCCGCGCCCGCAGAAGCCGAGGCGGTGCCACCGGCCGCCTGACGCCCCCTTGACAGCAGAATTGGTCTACTCCACCTTGTGAGGCAAGTCTCCGTTCCCGACCGGGACTTGAGTTGTCGGTAGCTCCCGCAAGCGCACCATCGACACCCCGGACGGCGTTCCTCCCCCACGAGGCGCCGCCGGGCCCTCCCCCACTGGAGATGGAGTCATGCCACCTGCCCGACACCGGCGCACCCGCGCCGTCCACTCGCTGCTCGCCGGTGCGAGCGCCGTCGCCGTCGGCCTGAGCGGCCTCGTACTCGCCGGCGGCACCGGAGCCCACGCCGCCGACACCGACCTGATCACCAACGGCGGCTTCGAGACCGGGAACCTGTCCGGCTGGACCTGTTCGAGCGGCACGGTCCAGAGCACCACCACCCACTCCGGCACGTACGCCCTGCAGTCCACCCCGGGCGGCGTCGACACCGGCGAGTGCACCCAGACCGTCCCGGTGAAGCCCTCCTCCTCGTACGCCCTGAGCTCCTGGGTCCAGGGCTCGTACGTCTACCTGGGCGCCCGCGGCACCGGCGGCACCGACCCGAGCACCTGGACCCCCGGCGGCACCGGCTGGACCCGACTGAGCACGAGCTTCACCACCGGCCCGAACACCACCAGCGTCACCGTCTACCTGCACGGCTGGTACGGGCAGCCGGCCTTCGCCGCCGACGACGTCTCGCTGCTCGGGCCCGGCGGACCGCAGCCGTCACCGAGCCCGACCGCCACGGCCTCGCCCAGCCCGACGCCCACCGCCACGGACACCGGCAGCCCCTCCCCCACCGCCACGTCCACCGGCAGGCCGCCGAACCTGCCCAAGCACATCCTCACCGGCTACTGGCAGAACTTCGACAACGGCGCCACCGTCCAGCGGATCAGCGACGTCCCGGCCGCCTACGACATCATCGCGGTCTCCTTCGCGGACGCCACCGCCACCCGCGGCGGCCTGGGCTTCACCCTCGACCCCACCCTCTCCTCCCGCCTCGGCGGCTACACCGACGCCCAGTTCAAGGCCGACATCGCGGCGAAGCGGGCGGCCGGGAAGCGCGTGGTGCTCTCCGTCGGCGGGCAGAACGGCACGGTCTGGGTGGGCGATTCCGCCTCCGCCGCGAACTTCACCGGCACCGCCTGGGCGCTGATGCAGAGTTACGGCTTCGACGGGATCGACATCGACCTGGAGAACGGCATCAGCTCCACCTACATGGGCCAGGCCCTGCACGCCCTGGCGGCGAAGGCGGGAAGCGGGTTCATCCTCACCATGGCCCCGCAGACGATCGACATGCAGTCGACCGGCATGGAGTACTTCAAGCTGGCGCTGAACGTGAAGGACATCCTCACCATCGTCAACATGCAGTACTACAACTCCGGTGCGATGAACGGCTGCGACGGGAACGTCTACTCGCAGGGCACCGAGAACTTCCTCACCGCGCTGGCCTGCATCCAGCTCAAGGGAGGGCTGCGGCCCGACCAGGTGGGCCTCGGGGTGCCGGCCTCCACCAGCGCCGCGGGCGGCGGGTACCTCGCCGCCGGCACGGTCAACAGCGCGCTGGACTGCCTCGCCTCCGGCACCAATTGCGGCAGCTACAAGCCGGACGCCACCTGGCCGGGCATCGGCGGCGCGATGACCTGGTCGACCAACTGGGACGCCAAGGCGGGCAACCCGGTCGCGAACACCATCGGTTCGCACCTGCACGCCATGCCGTAACCGGCGCGACCGGCCTGCCGGAGGCCCGGGCCGGGGTCAGACCCCGGCCCGGGCCTCCGGCACGTGCGCGGCACCGCCGTGCCGACGACGCAACTCGGCCGTGATCTCGGCCAGTTCACCGTCGGGCAGCAGCGGCAGCATCATCGCGACGCCCTGCAGCAGACCGCCCAGCAGGAAGGTGGTGTCGGGCGTCGCCGCCACCAGGCCGCGGACCTCGGCCACCTCGCCGGCCGCCACCGCCTCGATCAACTGGGCGGCGTTCGCGGTCTCCTCGTCCACCTCGACCGCACCGGTGTCCTCGGGGGCACGCCGGGCCATCGCCCGCAGCACCTTGTCGCCGACCTCGGGGGCGTACGCCTTGCGGACGGCCTCGGCGGCGATCCAGGCGAGCAGGGTGGTCACCTCGCGCTCGGCGTGCTCGGCGAACAGCAGGTCCAGCTCGTGGTCGAACGCGATCTGGTTGCCGTGCCGGAACGCGAGCAGCAGGGTCGCCGCCCTGGCCTTGGCCTCCTCGACCGCCTCGGCAGGCAGTTCGTCGGCCAACTCCTCGGTCACCACCACGCCGTGCCCTCCCGTCCGTCGCTCAGCAAAAACGCCCATTCGGAAACTCCGTGCACACGGTACACAGCTGACCTGCAAACTTCTGCGAACGCGCGCGGGCAAGACCGGAATCAATTCGCTCGGAATAGGACCTCACCCGGTCGCAGGATGATAATTAGCCGGAAGGGAGCAATGTTGCTGGGCTATTAGGCGTAGCGAAAGCGGCCCGGAAGGCAGCCCCGGAAAACGCCGAGGGCCGCACCCCGCGCGTCGCGGAGTACGGCCCCTTCGGCGAAACCGGCGGCTCAGCCCTGCGGCAGCGCCGCGAGCTGGGCGGTGATCCGGGCGATGTCGGCCTCGGCGGCCTCCTGACGGCCCCGGATCTTGGCGACCACCTCGTCCGGCGCCTTGGCGAGGAACGCCTCGTTGCCGAGCTTGGCGGTGGTCTGGGCCTTCTCCTTCTCGGCGGCCGCGAGGTCCTTGGCCAGGCGCTTGCGCTCGGCCGCGACGTCGATCGTGCCGGAGAGGTCCAGCGCGACGGTGGCGCCGGCGACCGGCAGCGAGGCGGTGGCCGCGAAGCCCTCCTCGGGGACGGTCAGCCGCAGCAGCGAGCGGATCGCGTCCTCGTGGACGGCCGGCACGGTGCCGGCCAGCTCCAGCCGGGCCGGGACGCGCTGCGCGGGCTGGAGGCCCTGGTCCGAACGGAACCGGCGGACCTCGGTGACCACCTGCTGGAGCGTGGCGATCTCCGACTCGGCGGCCGCGTCACGGTAGCCGCTGTCCTTCGGCCACTCGGCCACGACCAGCGACTCGGCGCCGGTGAGCGCCGTCCACAGCGCCTCGGTGACGAACGGGACGATCGGGTGCAGCAGCCGCAGCGTGACGTCCAGGACCTCGCCGAGGACCCGGCGCGAGGCGTCCGCCTGCGGGCCGCCCTTGCCCAGGGTGGTCTTGGAGAGCTCGACGTACCAGTCGAAGACCTCGTCCCAGGCGAAGTGGTACAGCGCGTCCGTGGCCTTGGCGAACTGGAAGTCGTCGTACAGCGCGTCCACCTTGGCGACGGTGGCGTTCAGCCGCGACAGGATCCAGCGGTCGACCGCGGTCATCTCCTCCGGCGCGGGCAGCGGGCCCTCGACGGTGGCGCCGTTCATCAGCGCGAAGCGGGTCGCGTTCCAGATCTTGTTGCAGAAGTTGCGCGAGCCCTTGACCCAGTCCTCGCCGATCGGCACGTCGGCGCCCGGGTTGGCACCGCCGGCCAGGGTGAAGCGGACGGCGTCGGCCCCGTAGGCGTCCATCCAGTCCAGCGGGTCGACCGCGGTGCCGGAGGACTTCGACATCTTCTTGCCGAACTCGTCGCGCACCAGACCGGTCAGGGCGACGGTCTTGAACGGCGCCTCGCCGTCCATCGCGTACAGGCCGAACATCATCATCCGGGCGACCCAGAAGAAGATGATGTCGTGGCCCGTCACCAGGACGTCGGTCGGGTAGAACTTCTCCAGGTCGGCGGTCTTCTCCGGCCAGCCGAGCGTGGAGAACGGCCACAGGCCGGAGGAGAACCAGGTGTCCAGGACGTCCGGGTCCTGGACCCAGCCCTCGCCGGTCGGCGGCTGCTCGTCCGGACCGACGCAGACGACCTCGCCCTCGGGGCCGTACCAGACCGGGATCCGGTGGCCCCACCAGAGCTGGCGCGAGATGCACCAGTCGTACATGTTGTCGACCCAGTCGAAGTAGCGGCGCTCCAGCTCCTTCGGGTGGATCTCCACCTTGCCGTCGCGGACGGCGTCGCCGGCGGCCTTGGCCAGCGGCTCGACCTTGACCCACCACTGCAGCGACAGCCGCGGCTCGACCACGGTGTGGCAGCGCGAGCAGTGGCCGACCGCGTGCATGTACGGACGCTTCTCGGCGACGATCCGGCCCTGCTCGCGCAGCGCGCCGACGACGGCCGAACGGGCCTCCAGCCGGTCCATGCCGAGGAAGGGGCCGTGCACGGTGATCGCACCGCGCTCGTCCATGACGGACAGGTTGGGCAGGTCGTGGCGCTGGCCGATGGCGAAGTCGTTCGGGTCGTGGGCCGGCGTCACCTTGACGGCGCCGGTGCCGAACTCCGGGTCGACGTGCTCGTCCGCGACGACCGGGATCTCACGGTCGGTCAGCGGCAGCTTGATGGTGCGGCCGACCAGGTGCTTGTAGCGCTCGTCCTCGGGGTGGACGGCCACCGCGGTGTCGCCCAGCATCGTCTCGGCCCGGGTGGTGGCGACGATGATCGAGTCGTCGCCCTCGCCGTAGCGGATCGAGACCAGCTCGCCCGGCACGTCCTCGTGCTCGACCTCGATGTCGGACAGCGCCGTGAGGCAGCGCGGGCACCAGTTGATGATGCGCTCTGCGCGGTAGATCAGGCCGTCGTCGAAGAGCCGCTTGAAGATGGTCTGGACGGCCTGGGACAGGCCCTCGTCCATGGTGAAGCGCTCACGCGACCAGTCCACGCCGTCGCCGAGGCGGCGCATCTGGCCGAGGATGCGGCCGCCGTAGCTCTTCTTCCACTCCCAGACCTTCTCGACGAAGGCCTCGCGGCCCAGGTCGTGCCGGGACAGGCCGGCCTCGGCGAGCTGCTGCTCGACCTTGTTCTGGGTGGCGATGCCGGCGTGGTCCATGCCGGGCAGCCAGAGCGTCTCGTAGCCCTGCATGCGCTTGCGGCGGGTCAGCGCGTCCATCAGCGTGTGCTGGAAGGCGTGGCCCAGGTGCAGGACGCCGGTGACGTTCGGCGGGGGGATGACGATGGCGTACGCGGGCTTGTCGCTGTTCGCGTCCGCGGCGAAGTACCCACGGTCTACCCAGCGCTCGTACAGCTCGCCCTCTACGTCCGCGGGGGTGTAGGTCGTCGGGAGGGTTGCTGCTTCGTCCCCGGCAGAGGTGCTCACGGGGCGCTGGTTCGTCGTGTCGGTCACGACGCACAGTTTACGTAACAGGGGGGAGGGTCACGAAACCACTTCCGGCGCGCCCGGGCGGGCCGCCGCCGGACGGCCCCCGCCCGGCACCGTGCGGTAGCGTGCCCGAAAACCCGTCCGGCGGACCGGACGGGTCCGGAACGACCGGACACCACGACAGGCCGCGGGTGCGGCGGGGGAGCACGAACGCAGATGTACGGCCAGGGACAGCAGTACCCGCAGGGACAGCCGCAGCCTTACGGCGGCCAGCCACCGCAGTACGGGGGGCAGCCGCCCCAGTACGGCCAGCCGCCCCAGCAGCCCTACGGCGCACCCCAGCCCCCGTACGGCCAGCCGCAGTACGGCCAGCCGCCGCAGCAGCCCTACGGCGCGCCCCAGCAGCCGTACGGTGTGCCGCCGCAGGCGCCGTACGGGCAGCCGGGCTACCCGCCGCCGCCCCAGCCCAAGGGCAAGGGCGGCCTGGTGATCGCGCTGGTCGTCGGCGCGCTGGTGCTGGGCGGCGGCGGCTTCGCCGCCTGGAAGTTCCTCGGCGCCTCGGGCGGCAGCGACTCCGGCGGCAGCTACAAGATCTCCACCCCGCAGAACCTCCCGGAGGGCTACGTCCAGAAGACCGCCAAGGAGGAGGCCGTCGACCCGTCCAAGCCCGAGGCGAAGGACGCCGACAAGTACGGCAGCAACCTCAACGTCGTGGTCGCCACCTACAACAAGGGCGGCGACCCGACGGACGGCATCTCCGTGGCCGGCCTGTACGGGACGATCAACGACCCCGGCCAGATCATCGAGGACTCCAAGAAGGGCGGGTCGGGCCTCGCCTGGAGCACTCCGCTGGCCGATTTCCCGGCCCAGGACGGCCACGCCTCCAACGGCCGGCTCTCCTGCGGCGTCTACACGCTGCAGGCCCTCAAGACCCAGTCCACGGTCTGCATCTGGGCGGACAAGTCGACCTACGCCCGGGTGACCTTCACCAAGGTCTCCGCCGGCGGGGGCGCCCAGGCCCTCACCGTCACCCAGGCCGCCGAGCGGACCCGGGCGATCCGGGACGCCATGAAGGTCGCCAGGTAACGCCCGCGCGCACGAGGAGGGGCCCCGCACCGGATCCGGATCCGGTGCGGGGCCCCTCTCGCATGCGGGTCTTCGGGTCAGGCGCTCTTCTCCCGGCGCTCGCGCTTGATCATGTCGCGCGGCACCAGGGTGGGGATGGCGTGCTTGGAGACCACGTCACCGGTGACCACCACGCGGGCGACGTCCTGGCGCGAGGGGACCTCGTACATCACGGACATCAGCACCTCCTCCATGATGGCCCGCAGTCCGCGCGCGCCGGTGCCGCGCAGGATCGCCTGGTCGGCGATCGCCTCCAGCGCGTCCCGGGAGAACTCCAGCTCCACGCCGTCCAGTTCGAACAGCTTGCGGTACTGCTTGACCAGCGCGTTGCGCGGCTCGGTGAGGATCTGGAGCAGCGCCTCGCGGTCCAGGTTGTGCACGCTGGTGATCACCGGCAGACGGCCGATGAACTCGGGGATCATGCCGAACTTCACCAGGTCCTCGGGCATCACCTGACGGAAGTGGTCGCTGGCGTCCGACTCCCGCTTGGAGCGGATGTTGGCGCCGAAGCCGATGCCCTTGGCACCCGCGCGGCCCTCGATGATCCGCTCCAGGCCGGCGAACGCGCCGCCGACGATGAACAGCACGTTGGTGGTGTCGATCTGGATGAACTCCTGGTGCGGGTGCTTGCGCCCGCCCTGCGGCGGCACCGAGGCGGTGGTGCCCTCCAGGATCTTCAGCAGGGCCTGCTGCACGCCCTCGCCGGAGACGTCCCGGGTGATCGACGGGTTCTCGCTCTTGCGCGCGACCTTGTCGATCTCGTCGATGTAGATGATCCCGGTCTCGGCCTTCTTGACGTCGTAGTCGGCCGCCTGGATCAGCTTGAGCAGGATGTTCTCGACGTCCTCGCCGACGTAGCCGGCCTCGGTCAGCGCGGTGGCGTCCGCGATCGCGAACGGCACGTTCAGCATCCGGGCCAGGGTCTGCGCCAGCAGCGTCTTGCCGGAGCCGGTGGGGCCCAGCAGCAGGATGTTGGACTTGGCCAGCTCGATGGCGTCCTCGCGGCCGTTGCCACCGCTGCGGCCCGCCTCACCGGCCTGGACGCGCTTGTAGTGGTTGTAGACGGCGACCGACAGCGCCTTCTTGGCGAGGTCCTGGCCGACCACGTACTGGTCCAGGAACTCGTAGATCTCGCGCGGCTTCGGGAGTTCCTCGAAGCGCACCTCGGAGGTCTCGGCGAGTTCCTCCTCGATGATCTCGTTGCACAGGTCGATGCACTCGTCGCAGATGTACACGCCTGGGCCGGCGATCAGCTTCTTCACCTGCTTCTGCGACTTGCCGCAGAACGAGCACTTGAGCAGGTCGCCACCGTCTCCGATGCGTGCCACGAGGTGCTTCCCCTTCGCCAGGGGCCCCGCAGGGTTCCGGGGCCTGGTGCTGTGGACCGTCAACGCCGACGGCGCTCGGTCTCGCTATCCGACGGTACTCTGCCGGGCTCGTGATTCCGTCCTCTTCGCCAGGTCTGCCCTACGCCCTGGGCGAATTGATACCGAACAGATGCCGTCGCGCGGGCCCGCCGATGGGCCGGGGCGGGGTGCGCACCCGGTGCGCACCCCGCCCCGACGCGCCCCTCCCGACCCGCTCGCGGGCTGGGAGGGAGCCGACCTCAGGAGGTCAGCGAGGTCTTGCGGGTGGAGATGATCTGGTCGACCAGGCCGTACTCGACGGCCTCCTCGGCGGTGAGGATCTTGTCGCGCTCGATGTCGTCGCGCACCTGCTCCGCCGACCGGTTGGAGTGCTTGGAGAGCATCTCCTCCAGCTGCTCGCGCATCCGGAAGATCTCCTTGGCCTGGATCTCCAGGTCGGACACCTGGCCGCGGCCGGTCTCGGTGTACGGCTGGTGGATCAGGATGCGGGCGTTCGGCAGCGCCATCCGCTTGCCGGGGGTGCCGGCGGCGAGCAGCACGGCGGCGGCGGAGGCCGCCTGGCCCATGCAGACCGTGGTGATGTCCGGCTTCACGTACTGCATGGTGTCGTAGATGGCCGTCAGGGCCGTGAACGAGCCGCCGGGCGAGTTGATGTACATCTGGATCTCGCGGTCCGGGTCCATCGACTCCAGGCACAGCAGCTGCGCCATGATGTCGTTCGCCGAGACGTCGTCGACCTGCGAGCCGAGGAAGATGATGCGCTCCTCGAACAGCTTGGCGTACGGGTCGTACTCGCGGATGCCCTGCGTGGTGCGCTCGACGAAGCGCGGGACGATGTAGCGGCCCTCGGCGCGCATGTCCTCGACGCGGGCCTGGGCGGCCGACAGGCTGGGGATGTTCATGGGGGTCCTTGTCCTCCGGGGCGTTGGGGCTGTGGTGTCGCGGGCCGGGCCGAGGCTCAGGCAGCGCCCGTGCCGCCGCCGCCGGGGACGTCCGCGGCGCTGTGCATGATCGCGTCGATGAGGCCGTACTCCAGGGCCTCCTCCGGGGTGAACCAGCGGTCGCGGTCGGAGTCGGCGGTGATCTGGTCGAAGGACTGGCCGCTGTGGTGCGCGATCAGCTCGGACATCCGCTTCTTGGTGCGGAGCAGCTGCTCGGCCTGGATGCGGATGTCGGTGGCGGAGCCGCCGAGGCCGGCGGAGGGCTGGTGCATCAGGATGGTCGAGTTGGGCAGCGAGAAGCGCTTGCCCGGGGCGCCCGCGGTCAGCAGGAACTGGCCCATCGAGGCCGCCATGCCCATCGCGATGGTGACGACGTCGTTCTTGATGTACTGCATGGTGTCGTAGATCGCCATGCCGGCCGAGATCGAGCCGCCCGGGGAGTTGATGTAGAGGAAGATGTCCTTGTCCGGGTCCGCGGCCAGCAGCAGCAGCTGCGCGGTGATCTTGTTGGCGATGTCGTCGTCGACCGCCTGGCCGAGGAAGATGATCCGCTCGTTGAGCAGCCGGTTGTAGACCTGGTCGCCAAGGCCGCCGAGCACGTCACCAGCGGCGGCGTGCGGCGCCATCGGGCCAGGCATCTGCATCTGCGGGAACGTCACTTAGCCACCTGCTCAGTCGGTTTGGACGGTCGCTCCACGGCCGTCACGGTGTCGCACAGCTTCCGGGTATCACGTCGTGATTGTTGCTGTCCAAGGACCCTAACGCGCAGGCCGGGCCGCAGAATCCCTCACGCAGAACTGTTCGCTGTGAGCGCAGGGTCGCGGCGGCCGCGGGTGGGACGACAGCGGGCCCGGACACCGTACGGCGTCCGGGCCCGCTGCAGCCTGGAGGGGCTACCGGGGCGCTCAGGCCTCGGTCTTCTCCTCGGCGGCGATCTCCTCGGCGGCGGCCTCGGCCGTCTCGTCCTCGTCGTCGAAGTTGATCTCGTTGCCCTCGGTGTCGACGACCTTGGCGGCCTCGACCACGGTGGCCAGCGCCTTGCCGCGGGCGACCTCGCCGACCAGCAGCGGAACCTGGCCGCCCTGGACGACCTGCTGGGCGAACTGGTCCGGGGTGAGGCCCGAGCCGGCGGCGCGGCGGATGAGGTGCTCGGTCAGCTCCTCCTGGTTAACACCCAGCTCCTCGTTGGCGACGATCTGGTCCAGGACGAACTGGGTCTTGATGCCCTTCTTCGCCTGCTCCTCGATCTCCGCGTCCCACTCCTCGCGGGTCTTGCCCTGGGTCTCCAGGAAGGCGTCGAGGGTGAGGCCCATCGGCTGGAGCTGGTGGTGCTCCACGTTGTGCTTGCGGGTCTCGACCTCGTCCTTGAGGAGCTTCTCGGGGTACTCGATCTCAACCAGGGCGAGCAGCGCGTCCAGGACCTTCTCCTGGGCCTGGGTGGCCTGGTCGTACTCCTTCATGCGCTCGAGGCGCTTGCGGGAGTCGGCGCGCAGGTCCTCCAGGGTGTCGAACTCGCTGGCCAGCTGGGCGAACTCGTCGTCCAGCTCGGGCAGCTCCTTCTCCTGGACGGCGGTGACGGTGACGGTGACCTCGGAGGTCTTGCCCGCCTGGGTGCCACCCTTGAGCTCGGTCTCGAAGGTCTTCTGCTCGCCGGCCGACAGGCCGATGACGGCCTCGTCGATGCCGTCGATCAGGCGGCCCGAGCCGATCTCGTAGCTGACGCCGTTGGCGGTGCCGTCCTCCGGCACCTCGCCGTCGACCTTGGCGACCAGGTCCACGACCACGATGTCGTCGGCCGTGGCGGCGCGCTCGACGTCCTTGACCGAGGAGAAGCGCTCGCGCAGCTGCTCCAGCGACTTCTCGATGTCCTCGTCGGAGACGGCGATCGGGTCGACGGTCACCTCGATGGAGGAGAACTCCGGCAGGGTGATCTCCGGGCGGACGTCCACCTCGGCGGTGAACTTGAGGTCGCCGCCGTCGGCGATCTTCTCGACACCCTCGATGTTGGTGATGTCGGGCTGTCCGAGGACCTCGATCTTGCCCTCGTCGACGGCCTGCGTGTAGAAGCGCGGCAGGGCGTCGTTGACGGCCTCCTCCAGCACGGCACCACGGCCGAAGCGCTGGTCGATGACCCGGTTCGGGATCTTGCCCTTGCGGAAGCCCGGGACCGAGACCTGCTGGTTGATCTTCTTGTACGCCGCGTCGAGGCTGGGCTTGAGCTCCTCGAAGGGCACCTCGACGGTGAGTCGAACCCGGGTCGGGTTCAGAGTCTCGACGGCGCTCTTCACGGTTAGGTCTCCTATGGGCTTGCGGTCAGGTTGTCTCCGCCCGTCCCCGTCACCCGGCCGGAGCCGGAAGGGGTCGGACGAGACGGGCGATGGGCGGTTGGAGCTGCATCTCCCGTGGGGTGGACGGTGAGCTTGACTCCTCGCCCTCGTGCGGTTGACCTGGGTGGACGCCACAGGGACTACCGCCAGCGCCCCATCCTACCGGTACCACGAAAGGCGGACGCCAGACGCCACCGTACCGCCGCCGTGCAGCTCCGATACAGAACAGGGCCCCGCCCCGGTGGGCGAGACCCTGCCGCACTGTCGGGGTGACCGGATTCGAACCGACGGCCTTCCGCTCCCAAAGCGGACGCGCTACCAAACTGCGCCACACCCCGTGGTGCCGAGAGGAAGCGTACACGCCGGGCCTGCACGGCTCGCCGAGTTGTTCAGCTTGTTCCGCGCGGGCGCGACGCGCCCGAACCGCGCGGGCGCGCAGGAAGGCGTGCGCGATGGGGTGTGCACTCGGGCGCCCGGACCAGGTAGGCTGTCCCCCGAACTTCCGGCCGGTGACGGCTGGGAGCGTCGTGCGGGCGTAGCTCAATGGTAGAGCCCTAGTCTTCCAAACTAGTCACGCGAGTTCGATTCTCGTCGCCCGCTCTCCGGTCCGGCCCCGGTGTGCTCAGCACACCGGGGCCGTCGGCGTTTCCGGGCCGGGCGGGCGGCCGAAGCCCGGAGCGTGCTCAGAGCCCGAGCCGGGCGGCCCGGGCGGCGGCCCGGTCCAGCAGCCGGTGGACATCGCCCTCCCGGGTGGTGGGGCGGTCGTTGTACTCGTCCGGGGAACGCGCCGGGCGGCCGGTGGCGTGCAGCACCTCCATCAGTTGGACCCGGGCGGTGCGCACGGTGGCCGGGGTGCCGTAGCCGTGCGCCAGGACGGCGGCCTGCGCGCCCAGCAGGCAGACCCGGCCGGCCTCGTCCCACATCGCGCCCTGGAGCCAGCCGTGCGCCCCGATGTAGCGGGAGGCGAGCCTGAGGTGGTCGGCCGCGCTGACCGGGACGGGGCGGGCGGGCCGGCCGAGCGCCCGGTCGAGCAGGGTGGCCCTGGGCTCGGGGTGGCCGGCCTGCCAGGGCCGCGGGGTGCTGCCGTACGGGCAGACGTACGGCACCGGGGTGCGCGCGGGGGCGGGCAGCGAGGCGAGGTAGGCCTCGATCTCGGCGACCAGCCCGGAGCCCGCGGGGCCGGACGGCGCCGGCCCGGGGGCGAGGAGGACGGGTGGCGGCGGGGCGGTGGTGCGGGGCATGCGGGTCCTCCGGGCGGACGGCTTTCAGGTTCCGCTGCCCAAAGTGGGGCATACAGGACATTCTCGCGACCGGAGGACCGCGGGGTCCGCGCGGTTTCCCGGTGGGCTGCCGGGCCGATAGCCTCGGCGCGTTCGAGCGCAGTTCGAGCGCGACCCCAACCGCCGCGCTCCCCGAGGTGGAGGAGTCCCGGTGCGTCCGCAGGAGCGACTGGCCGTCATTCAGCGCTGTGTGGTCCGGGAGATGGCGCGACTGGGCCAGGTGTTCCGCCCGGACGGCGAGGTGGTCCGCGGCCCCGGCACCACGGCGGTGGCGGTCCGCGAGCACCCCGGGGACGACGGCGCCGGACACGTGGACCTCGGCTTCGTGCTGCACCTGGGCCGGGCGGACGCCCCGGTGGTGTGGGACTGCGCGGCCGGCCTCGGCAAGACCGAGGAGGAGAAGCTCGCGAACGCGGTGAAGATGTGGGCGACCACCACCGCCTCGGTGCTGGTCGGGTTCGCGGACGGCCGCGGGGGGCACGCCGACCGTCCGGACCTGCCCGGGCTCCCGGGCTGGCGCGCGGTGCAGGGGCCTGCCGCGGTGTTCGGCTTCGGCAACGAGCACCTGGCGGGCTGGCTGGCCGAGCACCGGGTGCTGCCCGCGCTGGCGCCCGCGCTGCGCGCGGAGTTGACCGGCCCGGGGCCGGTGGGCGTCAAGCTCTTCCTGGGCGGGAAGGCGGGGGACGACGTCGCCGAGGTCCGGGTGGGCGGCGAGGTGTCGGAGGCGGCGTCGGCGGCACTGCGCGCGCTGGACTGGCCGCGGGGTGAACGGCTGTGCTGGGCGCGGCTGTTCGTCCTGCTGACGGCCGAGCCCACGACAGCGGGGCAGCACACGTCGGCGGGTGCCGTGGCACCCGCACCGATGCGTGTCCCGGCCCCGGCGGCGGCGCGCCCCCGGGGACTGTTCGCTCGCTGGCGGGAAGCCAGACGGGCCGGCCGGTGACGGTGGCTCGCCCGATCGCCTCCGGGCGTGCCGACGCCGGTGGTCGGCCCGGCCGGATCAGCCGCCGGTGATGCCGGAGATGCTGTGCGCCAGGTTGGCCAGCAGCGAGTTGATGGAGCCCGCGACCGTGGTCTCGTGCAGCATGAAGCCGAACAGGGCGGCGACGATCGCGTGCGGGATCTTCATCTGCTTGTTGCGGATGAAGATGATGCACAGGATCGCGAACAGGACCAGTGCGGAGACGGAGAGTGCCACCCGGACTCACTTCCTCGTTTTCATAGCGGGGTGCCACCACCCGGCGGCACCTGCGAAAGCCGGACCCCGGCCTGTCCGACGGTCCCGAGGCGGAATCGCGGACCGTCCGGCACGCCGCCGGCGAGGGAGCCCAGAGTCGACCGCTGTCTGTCGTGCCGCACGTGACGCCCCCCATCCCCCGAATCCTGAACAGTCCCGCCCGGACTCAGTGTGGTCGACCGTGCCGATTGCGTAAAGGTCTGAAAGTCAGCCCAACGCCGATACCCTGCGGTGCGAGACGACTTTCCGCCGACCGGGACGATAGCGGAGCCATCCTGACGAATCGTCGGCGGGGCCGGGCTGAGCGGCCGGAAAACGGTCGGGGGCGGGTAGCGGAAGCCCCTGGTCCGGTCAGTCGACGGGCCGTCCGATTTGGCTGAAGATCAGCTGCCAGGCTTGACAGCGGCGGGCGCCCCCGGCATGTGCCCCGGGACGGACGTCAGTCCCGCCAGAGCAGCAGCACGGCGCGGTCGTCGTTGATGTCCCGGGCGACCGTCTCGATCAGCGCGGCCGCGGCGCCGGCGCCCGTGCCGGGTCCGCCGCCGGGCACCAGCCGGTCCGCCTCCCCCATCAGCCGGTCCATGCCCTCCGTGAGGTCCCGGCCCGGCGCCTCGACCATGCCGTCGGTGCACAGCATCAGCACGTCGCCGCGGTTCAGCCGGCCGCGCACGCCGTCGAACTTGGCGCCGTCGTAGATCCCGAGCAGCGGGCCCTCGGCCTGCTTGACCTCCCAGCGGCCCTCCCCCGCCAGCCGCTGCATGCCCGGCAGGTGCCCGGCCGAGAGCAGTTCGTACTCGCCGGTGTCCAGGTCCAGCACCAGGTGGACGGCGGTGGCGAAGCCCTCCTCCCAGGACTGACGCAGCAGGTAGCCGTTGGCGGCGGGCAGGAAGTCGTGCGCGGGCAGCGAACCGACCAGGCCGCCGAAGGCGCCGGAGAGCAGCAGCGCCCGGGAGCCGGCGTCCATGCCCTTGCCGGAGACGTCCGCGAGGACCACCTCCAGCAGCCGCTGGCCGGGGCCGGTGCGCGCGGCGACCACGAAGTCCCCGGAGAAGGACTGGCCGCCGGCCGGGCGCAGCGCCATGTCCGCGTGCCAGCCGTCCGGCAGCTCGGGCACCCGGCTCTGCACCCGCAGCCGCTCGCGCAGGTCGAACAGCATGGTGGAACCGCCCCACCAGGGCACGCCGACCCGGGCCCGGAACTGGGCGAGCAGCAGGCCGCCCACCCCGGCGGCGCCGACCACCAGGGCCGCGCCCGGGGTCACGCCGTAGAGGTAGGCCTCGGGGTTGTCGCTGGCGACCCGCTGGCCGGTGTGGATCACGGACTCGGAGGAGAGGCCGAGCGCGGCCAGCGCGTAGAGCACGACCAGGCTGCCGGGGCGCAGCAGCAGGGCGCCGGCCAGGATCGGCAGGACCAGGGAGGTGGGCGGGGCCCAGTCGGGCATCCAGATGTTGAGCAGGATCAGCAGCGGCACGAGCAGGGCGAGCGCGCAGAGCACCGGCCAGTCGGCGGCGCCGCCGCGGAAGTAGTCCACACCGGCTGTGCGCAGCCTTCGGCGGACCCGGCGGACCCTCTTGCGCAACCGGGCCGTCACGGACTCGGACGCCGGGGCGGCGCCGGGCCTCGTCGCAGTCGTCTGGGGCGGTGTGCCCGGCGCTCTGCCAGCCATGGGGTCCGACCCTATCCACGGGCACCGCCCGGCGTCGACGGGCCGGGGGCGGTCACGGGTGCCGGAGCGCGGGGCGCCCAGTGGGTTTCGGCCGATCGGCGGGGTTGCGGGCGCGTCGTCAGGAGGCGTACGCGGGTTGGGCGTACGGACCGCGTGGGCGGCGCGTGCGCCCCGCGTGCGGGGGTGTCGGCGAGCGGTGGCCTGTGGCCGATCCCACAGGCGGTGCGGGGTCGTCCCGGGCGCGTCACGCGGCTTCCGGGGGCGCCCGTCCCGCGGTTTCCGACGTGTCCGGAGACGGCGGCGGCCGGTCGCACGGGAGCGTGCGGCCGGCCGGCCGGGGAGGGTGGGTGGTGGGATCAGCCCTGGGGGTGGTGGGCCGGGATCGGCGGGAGCTCGCCGGTGGTCTCGTACTCGCTCAGCATCTCGATCCGGCGGGTGTGCCGGGGCTCGCCGCTGTACGGGGTCTTGAGGAAGACCTCGACGAACTCGGTGGCCTCCTCCAGGGTGTGCATGCGGCCGCCGATGGAGATCACGTTGGCGTTGTTGTGCTGACGGCCGAGCTCGGCGGTCTGCACGCTCCAGGCCAGCGCGGCCCGGACGCCCTTGACCTTGTTGGCGGCGATCGCCTCGCCGTTGCCCGAGCCGCCGATCACGATGCCCAAGGCGTCCTCGTCGGCGGCGGTGCGCTCGGCGGCACGCAGGCAGAACGGCGGGTAGTCGTCCTCGGCGTCGTAGATGTGCGGCCCGCAGTCGACCGGCTCGTGGCCGGCCCCCTTGAGCCACTCCACGAGGTGGTTCTTCAGTTCGTATCCGGCATGGTCGGAGCCCAGGTACACGCGCATGCCATGAGTGTGGCATGCGCGTGCGCCCGGGCCCGACAACGGGTGCGCCGACCGGGGTGGCCGGTGGGACCGGCCGGTGGAGTCGCCCGGTGGGTCGGCGCCGGCCGGGCGGATCAGCGTCGGCCGGGCGGGTCAGCGCCGGCCGACCAGCCTCCAGGCCAGCGGCAGGGCGCCGGCGGCGAGGGCGGCCTTGAGGGCGTCGCCGACCAGGTACGGGTAGAGGCCGAGCTCGGCCGCCCGGGCGAGCGACACGTGCAGCGACAGGGCGAGGTACGGGACGCCGACCGCGTAGATGGCGAGGCTGCCGAGGACCATGGTGACGGCGGTGTTGACCGGCGTGCGGTCGGCGCCGCGGCGGGCCAGTGCGCCGGTCAGGGCGGCGGCCAGGACGAAGCCGAGCACGTAGCCGAAGGAGGCCGTCGCCCAGCCGGAGGTGCCCTCGGCGAACCAGGGCAGGCCCGCCATGCCGGCCAGCATGTACAGCACGAGCGAGGCGACGCCGCGGCGGGCGCCGAGCGCGGTGCCGACCAGCAGGGCGGCGAAGGTCTGGCCGGTGACCGGCACCGGCGAACCGGGGACGTTCACCGACAGCTGGGCGGCCACGCCGGTCAGCGCGGCGCCGCCGGCCACCAGGGCCAGGTCGCGGGCCTGGGCGCCGAGCCGGGTGGAGGCGGCGGGCAGCAGGTCGGCGAGGACGGCGCGGCGCGGTATCGGGGTGGTGGCAGTGGCCATCGGGGCTCCTCCGTGAGGTCCAGGTGAGTGAACACCTGTGAACCTACGCGGTGATCCACTGCGCGAACGGCACGGTTTCGGACAAACCCGGGCCGTCGGGCGTTGTCGGAACCGGCCCCGAACGACTCCTGGTCACAACATGATCACGTTAGGTTTCGACATGGTCCGCATCGTGAGCCCAAAGCGATCATCTTTGGCATGGACAGGGGCGCCGCCGGATATTGGACAGCTCATGTCGCATACCGCACAGTCTGGAACCGCCCCTATGGCCCCCACCCCCGCCCCTACGGCGACCGGGACCCCCGCAGGCCCCCGCCCGGCCGCCGATCCGGCGTCGGGTGGCCAGCAGCTCACCCACGGGCTGAAGCAGCGCCACCTGTCCATGATCGCCCTCGGTGGCGTGATCGGTGCCGGCCTCTTCGTCGGCTCCGGCGCCGGCATCGCGGCCGCCGGCCCGGCGATCATCCTGGCGTTCGTGCTCTCCGGCCTCCTGGTCATGCTGATCATGAGAATGCTCGGTGAGATGTCCGCCGCCCGCCCGGCCTCCGGATCGTTCTCGGTGCACGCCGAGAAGGAGATCGGCCCCTGGGCCGGGATCACGGCCGGCTGGATGTACTGGGTGATGCTCTGCTGCGGCGTGGCCGCCGAGGCCACCGCCGCCGGGAAGATCGTCAACGGCTGGATACCCGGCGTCTCCGCCTGGGTCTGGGTCGCCCTGTTCATGGTCTTCTTCTGCGCCAGCAACCTCACCGCGGTGAAGAACTTCGGCGAGTTCGAGTTCTGGTTCGCCGCGATCAAGGTCGCCGCCATCGTCACCTTCCTGGTCCTCGGCGGGCTCGGCATCGCCGGCGTGATCGGCCCCGGCGCCCCCGGCACCACGAACCTCACCGGCCACGGCGGCTTCCTGCCCAACGGCATCGACGGTCTGATCATCGGCCTGCTCGCCTCGGTCTTCGCGTACGGCGGTCTGGAGACCGTCACCATCGCCGCCGCCGAGTCCGACGACCCCAAGAAGAACGTCGCCAACGCCGTGCGCACCGCGGTGTGGCGGATCGGGATCTTCTACATCGGCTCGATGGCCCTGGTCGTCACCCTGGTCTCCTGGAAGGACCCGAAGGTCGTCACCGACGGCCCGTACGTCACCGTGCTGAGCCACCTCGGGGTGCCCGCCGCCGGAACGATCATGCAGGTGGTGGTGCTGGTCGCGCTGCTGTCCGCGATGAACGCCAACATCTACGGCGCGTCCCGGATGGCGTACTCGCTGGTCGGCCGCGGCCAGGGCCCCAAGGCGCTGGCCAAGGTCAGCGGCGGGGTGCCGCGCAGAGCCGTGCTGGCCTCCTGCCTGTTCGGCTTCGGCGCCGTGCTGGCCGCCAAGTTCTGGCCGGACACCGTGTTCACCTGGCTGATGAACACCACCGGTGTGGCGATCCTGGTGGTCTGGCTGTTCATCTGCGTGGTCCAGCTGCGGATGCGCCGCCGGCTGCAGCACGAGGCGCCCGAGCTGCTCACCGTGAAGATGTGGGGCTACCCGTACCTGACCTGGGTCGCGATGGCCGCGGTGGTCGGCATCCTCGCCCTGATGACCACCACCGAGGGCAACCGCGACCAGCTGTACGCGGCCGGCGTGCTGGTCGCCGGACTCACCGTCGCCGGGCTGCTCAAGCAGCGCCGGGACGCCGCCGCCCTGCGCTGACCCACCCGGACGCGCGGACGGCGAGGGCCCGGTACCGATGGGTACCGGGCCCTGCCGCGTTCCACGCCGCACTCACGCGTTCCGCGCGGTGCTCATGCGTTCCTCGCCGTGCTCACTCGAAGGAGCCGTGCTCACTCGAAGGAGGGGCCGGCCGTCCGGGTGCGCTTGATCTCGTAGAAGCCCGGGGTGGAGGCCACCAGCAGGGTGCCGTCCCACAGCCGGGCCGCGGCCTCGCCCTTCGGGGCGGGGGTGACCACCGGGCCGAAGAAGGCCACCCGCTCGCCGTCCGCGCCCTCGACCGCGATCACCGGGGTGCCGACGTCCTCGCCGACCAGGCCGATGCCCTCCTTGTGCGAGGCGCGCAGGGCCTCGTCGTACGCGTCCGTGCCGGCCGCGTCGGCCAGCTCGACCGGCAGGCCCGCGGCCACCAGGGCGGCCTCGACGGTCTCCCGGTTCTGCGGCAGGCCCTGGTTGTGGAAGCGCAGGCCCAGCTCGGTGTAGAGCCGGCCGAGCACCTCCGGCCCGTGCTGCTGCTCGGCGGCGATGCAGACCCGCACCGCGCCCCAGGCGTTGTCCAGCAGCTCCCGGTAGCTCTCCGGGAGGTCCCGGTGCTCGTTGAGCACCGACAGGCTCATCACGTGCCAGTGCACGTCGACCGGACGCAGCTGCTGGACCTCGATCAGCCAGCGGGAGGTCATCCACGCCCACGGGCAGGCCGGGTCGAACCAGAAGTCGGCGGTCTTGCGCTCAGCGGCAGTCGTCACTGCGTGTCGTCCTTCGTGAGGTGGTCCGAGGCGGGGAGGAGTTCCGTCCCCGGAACGCCAACACCCGCCCGGCGCCGGTGATTCCGGTGCGAACGCGGCAGCCTGTGCAATGGTACTGACGGCGCGGACCGTGAAAGGATGACCCCGCGCGCGGAGCACACCCCGCGCCGAGACCGCACCACCCACAGGCGCACCACCGTGCGAGCCGGACAAAGGAGTACCGCCGTGCCGGGCAAGAACCTCAGCCGCGACGAGGCGCAGCAGCGGGCCAGCATCCTGGCCGTGGACGGCTACCAGGTCCGGCTGGACGTGACCTCGGCCCCGGACCAGGCGGCCGGCACCTTCCGGTCCACCACCACCGTCGCCTTCCGCTGCTCCCAGCCCGGTGCGGACACCTTCCTCGACCTGCTCGCCCCCGCCGTCCGCTCGGTCACCCTCAACGGCCGCGCCCTCGACCCGGCCACCGCCTACGACGGCGCCCGGGTGCACGTCGACGGCCTGGCCGCCGAGAACGTGCTGACCGTCGAGGCGGACTGCGCCTACAGCCGCACCGGCGAGGGCCTGCACCGCTTCGTCGACCCGGTGGACGGCGAGACCTACCTCTACACCCACTACGAGCCGGCCGACGCCCGCCGGGTGTTCGCGAACTTCGAGCAGCCCGACCTGAAGGCCCCGTTCACCTTCACCGTGACCGCCCCCGCGGCCTGGGACGTGTGGTCCAACGCCCCGCACGAGAACGTCACCGCCGAAGGCGACGCCCGTACCTGGGAGTTCGCGCCGACCAAGCCGATCTCCACCTACCTCACCGCCGTCGTCGCCGGCCCGTACCACGTCGCCCGCGACCACTACCGCCGCGAGCTGGCCGACGGCACCGCGCTGGAGATCCCGCTCTCCGCGATGTGCCGCAAGTCGCTGGCCCCGTACTTCGACGCGGACGAGATCCTCGGCGTCACCAAGCTCGGACTCGACTTCTTCCACGAGGAGTTCGACTACCCGTACCCCTTCGGCAAGTACGACCAGGCCTTCGTCCCCGAGTACAACATCGGCGCGATGGAGAACCCCGGCTGCGTCACCTTCCGCGAGGAGTTCGTCTTCCGCTCGAAGGTCACCGACGCCGCGTACGAGGGCCGGGCCAACGTCATCCTGCACGAGATGGCGCACATGTGGTTCGGCGACCTGGTCACCATGCGCTGGTGGGACGACCTGTGGCTGAAGGAGTCCTTCGCCGACTTCATGGGCTCCTACGGCCTGATCGGCGCCCGCACCCGCTACTCCTCGGCCTGGGTCACCTTCGCCAACCAGCGCAAGGCCTGGGCCTACCGGCAGGACCAGTTCCCCACCACCCACCCGATCACCGCGGACATCCGGGACCTCGAGGACGCCAAGCTCAACTTCGACGGCATCACCTACGCCAAGGGCGCCTCCGTCCTCAAGCAGCTGGTGGCGTACGTCGGTTCGGAGGCCTTCTTCGAGGGCGCCCGCCGCTACTTCAAGCGCCACGCCTTCGGCAACACCGAGCTGGGCGACCTGCTGGAGGTGCTGGAGGAGACCAGCGGCCGCGACCTCAAGGCCTGGGCCGCCGCCTGGCTCCAGACCTCCGGGGTCAACGCGCTCACCCCGCAGGTCACCACCGACGCCGAGGGCCGGATCACCGAGCTGGCCGTGCTCCAGGACGGCACTGCGGACGATTCCGCGACTCCGTCGCGTGGTCTGCGCCCGCACCGGATCGCGGTCGGCCTGTACGACCGGGACGCCGACGGCGCCCTGGTGCGCACCAGCCGGATCGAGCTGGACGTCACCGGCGCCCGGACCGTCGTCGCCGAGGCCGTCGGGCTGGCCCGCCCGGCGCTGGTGCTGCTCAACGACGACGACCTGACCTACTGCAAGATCCGCTTCGACGAGGAGTCGCTGGAGGGCCTGCGCACCGGCCTCGGTGACATCCGCGACGAGCTGGCCCGCGCGCTGACCTGGTCCGCGGTGTGGAACCTCACCCGGGACGGCCTGATGCCGGCCCGCGACTACGTCGCCCTGGTACTGCGGTTCGCCGGCCAGGAGGGCAACATCGGCGTGCTCCAGTCGCTGCACGCCCAGGCCAAGACCGCCGTCGACCTGTACGCCGACCCGGCCTGGCGCGGCGAGGGCGGCCGGCTGCTCGCCGACGGCGCCCTGCGCGAGCTGCGCGACGCCGTCCCCGGCAGCGACCACCAGCTGGCCTGGGCCCGCTTCCTCGCCCAGACCGCGGGCGGCGCCGAGCACCTCGGCCTGGTCCGCGGCCTGCTGTCCGGCAGCGCCCGGATCGACGGCCTGGAGGTCGACCAGGACCTGCGCTGGGCGCTGTGGCTGGCGCTGGCCGCGTCCGGCCAGGCCACCGACGAGGAGCTGGCCGCCGAGCTGGCCGCCGACAACACCGCGAGCGGCAAGCGGCACCACACCCAGTGCCTGGCCGCCCGGCCCACCGCGGAGGCCAAGGCCGCCGCCTGGTCGGCCGTGATCGACTCGGACGAGCTGCCGAGCGCCCTGGTCGAGGCCAACACCGCCGGCTTCTCGATCCCCTCCCAGCGCGACCTGAGCGCCCTCTACGCGGCGCCGTACTTCAAGCTGCTGGAGCGGATCTGGGCCGAGCGGACGATCGAGATCGCGATGCGGATCGTCGGTGGCTTCTTCCCGATCGCCCAGACCGACGGTCAGACCCTGGCCGAGGCCGACGCCTGGCTGGCCGGGCACCCGCAGGCCGCGCCGGCGCTGCGCCGCCTGGTGCTGGAGCGCCGGGACGACCTGGCCCGCGCGCTGCGGGCGCAGGCCTGCGACCGGGCCTGACGGGCAGCGCACACCGCGACGGCCGCGGGCCGCGACGGCCGTACGCCGCCGTGACCGGGCCGCCGTGACCGGGCCGCCGTGAAAGAGGGCCCCGGCCGCTCCTGGATTCCAGGGAGCGGCCGGGGCCCTCTGCCGTGGGAGGCCGGTCAGTCGCGGCGCAGGCCGCGGTCCAGCGCGGCGATCGCGCTGCCCTGGGCGTCGTCGCCGTCCAGCGACCAGACCATCACCCCGGCCAGGTCGTTCCAGCGCGTGTACCGCGCCTTCTGGGTGAGCACCTCGGCGGTGTCGTAGCTGTAGAAGGTGGTGCCGTCGTACTTCCAGGACGCGCCGTGGTCGCGGTCCAGGTGGACCTTGCCCGGCAGCTCGTTGATCTCCCGGTAGGAGCGGTCGGGCGCGGACGCGGTGGCGCTCTGGAAGAGGCCGCCGCGCTTGCCGGGGGCGACGCCGGTCCAGCCGTGGCCGTACAGCGGGGCGCCGAGGACGAGCTGCTCGGAGGGCATCCCGCGCTCCTGGTAGTGGGTCACGGCGGTGTCGGCGCTGCGCTGCCGAGGGTCCGGGTCGGTCGGGTCGGAGTACAGGTTGGCCTGGTGGTTGGCCGGACCCTTGCCCTCCCAGGGGCCGTGCAGGTCGTAGGTCATCACGTTCAGCCAGTCCATCGACTCGCTCAGCTGCGGCAGTTCGAGCCGGTCGGCGACGGTCTCGTTGGCGGCCACCGCGGCGGTCAGCAGGTAGTGCTTGCCCTTCCTGCCGCTCAGCGCGTCCAGCTGGTCGCGGAACTCCCGCATCAGCAGGGTGAAGTTGTGCCCGTCCTCGGGGCGGACCACGTTTCCCGCGTCCCCGCCACCGCCCGGGTACTCCCAGTCGATGTCGATGCCGTCGAAGACGCCCGCGGCCGCGCCCCGGCCGCCCTCCGGTGAGTCGGCCAGGACCGGCAGGTCGCCCTTGAGGTAGAGGTCGATGCAGGAGGAGACGAACTTCTTGCGGGACTCGTCGGTGGCGGCCGCGTCGGAGAAGTACTTGGACCAGGTCCAGCCGCCCAGCGAGATGACCGTGCGCAGCTGGGGGTTCTTCGCCTTGAGCTTGCGCAGCTGGTTGAAGTGGCCCTTCAGCGGCTGGCCCGGGGCGTCGGCCACGCCGTCCACCGACTCGGCGGCGGAGAAGGAGCGCTGGTAGTCGTCGCGGGCGTCGCCCTGGCCGGGCTCGTTGCTCTCGAAGCAGGTGCCGTCGGCGGAGACGTTGCCGAAGGCGTAGTTGATGACGGTGAGCCTGGCCGCCTGGCCGGACTCCTGGACCCGCTTGGCGGAGCTGTCGGCGCCCCACTGGGTGAAGTAGCCGACCCGCTGGCCCTTCAGCTTCGGGCCGTGCCGTCCGTCGGCGGCGTTGGCGGTGGCGGGGGCGGCGAGCAGCGCGGCGACGGTGGCGGCGGCGAGCAGGGCTGAGGCGCGAGTGGGCATACCGGACCTGTTCTCTGTAGCGACGTCAAATGGTCTGGACCAGATGCCACAGAGGTTTAGTCCATCCGCCGTTCACCGCACAAGGGGTCGACGGCAACCGGCGCAGTATGCAAAAGCGGAGGGGCCGGACCGCGAAGTGCGGTCCGGCCCCTCTCAGGCCTGTGCCGGGACTCAGCCGATCAGCGAGCGCAGCACGTACTGCAGGATGCCGCCGTTGCGGTAGTAGTCCGCCTCACCGGGGGTGTCGATGCGGACGACCGCGTCGAACTCCTTGTCACCGGCCTTGACCTTGACGGTCTTCGGGGTGCGGCCCTCGTTGAGCTCGGTCACGCCGGTGATGGAGAAGGTCTCCTCGCCGGTCAGGCCGAGGGACTCGGCGTTCTCGCCCTCCGGGAACTGCAGCGGCAGGACGCCCATGCCGATCAGGTTCGAGCGGTGGATGCGCTCGTACGACTCGGCGATGACGGCCTTGACGCCCAGCAGCGCGGTGCCCTTGGCGGCCCAGTCGCGGGACGAGCCGGAGCCGTACTCCTTGCCGGCCAGGACGACCAGCGGGATGCCGGCGGCCTGGTAGTTCTGCGAGGCGTCGTAGATGAACGACACCGGCGCGTCGGCCTGGGTGAAGTCGCGGGTGTAGCCGCCCTCGGTGCCCGGCGCGATCTGGTTGCGCAGGCGGATGTTGGCGAAGGTGCCGCGGATCATCACCTCGTGGTTGCCACGACGGGAACCGTAGGAGTTGAAGTCGCGCTTCTCGACACCGTTGGCGGTCAGGTACTGCGCCGCCGGGGTGCCCGGCTTGATGTTGCCGGCCGGGGAGATGTGGTCGGTGGTGACCGAGTCGCCCAGCTTGGCCAGGACGCGGGCGCCGGCGATGTCGGTCACCGGGCTCGGGGTCTTGGCCATGCCCTCGAAGTACGGGGGCTTGCGGACGTAGGTGGACTCGGCGTCCCACTCGAAGGTGTTGCCGGTCGGGACCGGGAGCGACTGCCAGCGGTGGTCACCGGCGAAGACGTCCTGGTAGCCCTTGTCGAACATGGCCTCGTCGATGGAGCCGGCGACGACGTCGGCGACCTCCTGCTCCGACGGCCAGATGTCGGCGAGGAAGACGTCGTTGCCGTCGGCGTCCTGGCCCAGGGCGTCCTTGGTGATGTCGACGTTCATGTTGCCGGCGAGGGCGTAGGCGACCACCAGCGGCGGGGAGGCCAGGTAGTTCATCTTGACGTCGGGGTTGATCCGGCCCTCGAAGTTGCGGTTGCCGGAGAGCACCGAGACGACCGCGAGGTCGGACTCGTTGACGGCGGCCGAGACCTCCTCGGGCAGCGGGCCCGAGTTGCCGATGCAGGTGACGCAGCCGTAGCCGACCAGGTTGAAGCCCAGCTTCTCCATGTACGGGAGCAGGCCGGCCTTCTCGTAGTAGTCCATGACGACCTTGGAGCCGGGCGCCAGGGTGGTCTTGACCCAGGGCTTGACGTGCAGGCCCTTCTCCACGGCCTTCTTCGCCAGCAGGGCGGCGCCCAGCATGACGGAGGGGTTGGAGGTGTTGGTGCAGGAGGTGATCGAGGCGATCACGACCGCGCCGTTGTCGATCTCGTAGGACGAGCCGTCGGGGGCGGTGACGGCGGTCGGCTTCGAGGCCTCGGCGGAGTAGGTCGGCAGCGCCGCGGCGAACTTCTCGGCGGCCTCGGCCAGGATCACGCGGTCCTGCGGGCGCTTCGGGCCGGAGATCGACGGGACGACGGTGGAGACGTCCAGCTCCAGGTACTCGGAGTAGACCGGCTCGTGCGACGGGTCGTGCCAGAGACCCTGCTCCTTGGCGTACGCCTCGACCAGGGCGAGCTGCTGCTCGTCACGGCCGGTGAGCTTCAGGTAGTTGATGGTCTCGGCGTCGATCGGGAAGATCGCGCAGGTCGAGCCGAACTCCGGCGACATGTTGCCGATGGTGGCGCGGTTGGCCAGCGGGATGGAGCCGATGCCGTCGCCGTAGAACTCGACGAACTTGCCGACCACACCGTGCTTGCGCAGCATCTCGGTGATGGTGAGCACCAGGTCGGTGGCGGTGGTGCCGGCCGGCAGCTCGCCGGTCAGCTTGAAGCCGACGACGCGCGGGATCAGCATGGAGACCGGCTGGCCGAGCATGGCGGCCTCGGCCTCGATGCCGCCGACGCCCCAGCCCAGCACGCCCAGGCCGTTGACCATGGTGGTGTGCGAGTCGGTGCCGACGCAGGTGTCCGGGTAGGCCTGGCCGCCGCGGACCATGACGGTGCGGGCCAGGTGCTCGATGTTCACCTGGTGGACGATGCCGGTGCCCGGCGGGACGACCTTGAACTCGTCGAAGGCGGTCTGGCCCCAGCGCAGGAACTGGTAGCGCTCCTTGTTGCGGCCGTACTCGATCTCGACGTTCTGGGTGAACGCGTCCTTGGTGCCGAACTTGTCGGCGATGACCGAGTGGTCGATGACCAGCTCGGCCGGGGCCAGCGGGTTGATCTTCGCCGGGTCACCGCCCAGCTCCTTGACGGCCTCGCGCATGGTGGCGAGGTCGACCACGCACGGCACACCGGTGAAGTCCTGCATGATCACGCGGGCCGGGGTGAACTGGATCTCCTGGCTCGGCTGGGCGTTCTCGTCCCAGTTGCCGAGGGCGCGGATGTGGTCGGCGGTGATGTTCGCGCCGTCCTCCGTGCGGAGCAGGTTCTCCAGCAGCACCTTGAGGCTGTACGGCAGCCGCTCGGAACCCTCGACGGCGGAGAGCTTGAAGATCTCGTACGACTCGTCGCCCACCTGCAGCGAGCTGCGGGCGTCGAAGCTGTTCGCGGACACGACTGACTCCTTCTGGGTGCTTCGTGCGGTATCCGGCCGTCACACGGTGGTAAGGTCAGCCTTACTTAGGCCTACCTTGCCCGCATCGCCGGCGAGCGCCTCTCGGCAAGTATCTTGATGTCGAGATATATCGTAAGGGGCAGTTATCTCGATGTCGAGATAAACCATAGTGCATGCCGTGCCTCACCGGTCGTCCGGGCCGCGCCGCTTGCGCTCCAGCCTGATCAGCCGGACCGCACCCGCCACGACGGCGGCCGCCATCGGCAGCACCACCACAAGCTCACCACCGGATCCGCCGGTCGGCGAGGGGGCGATGTCGGCCGGCAGGGTCGTCGTCGCTCTTCGTCCTCCGTCGCGCCCGGTTCGCTCCCAGTTCCAGAACCGGCATCAGCAGCACCGGGAACTCCAGATACGCGCGGTAACTCGCCGACGCCGCGTACACCGACCGGCCCTGGGCGTAATCCACGGCGAACAACAGGGCCGGCAGCGCACCCGCGCCCAGCCCGGGCCCCAGGCCCGCACTCCGCGGAGCTCCGGCACCCGGGCGTCGGGCGGAGCCCGCCACGACAGGGCGCGGCCAGGAACGTCCCGTCCGCCCCGCCCTGGGCGCCCCCGGGCCCGGCTCCGCCGGATGGGAGCCGCCCCGGTACCGTGGCCGGTGAGTTGACGTGCGGGGACGGGCAGGGGCCGACTGATGATCGTGGTGGACGCATCCGCGCTGGTACTGGCACTCGCCGACCAGGGCCCGCGCGGGGTCAGGGCCCGCGCGGAACTCGCCTCCGGCGGCGAGTGGGTGGCGCCCGAGCACGTCGTCGTCGAGGTGATGCAGTCACTTCGCGGGCTCTACCTGGCCAAGGAGCTGACCGCAGAGCGGGTCGCCGAACTCGCCGAGGAACTGGCGGCGGTGACGATCCGCAAGGTCGAGGTGGCGCCGCTGCTCGGCCGGATCTGGGAACTCAAGGACAACCTGACCCCGGACGACGCCGCGTACGTCGCGGTCGCCGAGCGGTACGGGGTACCGCTGGTCACCGCCGACCTGCGGCTGATGCGGGCCAGCGGGCCGCGCTGCGAGATCCGGGGGATCCGGCGGGACGCGGACTGAGGACGTCGCCGGTACGGGGAGGGCCGGGGGTGTCCTGGGAGCCCCGGCCGCGTTAGCAGGGCGACCGTCGCCCCGCCCCTGGAAGGCCCCGTCCCGATGACCGCTCCGCTCGCCGCCGCCCTGCTTCCGCTGGCCCTGCTCGCCCCCGCCGCCTCGCCGGCCTCCGTCACCGAGGCCGCCTTCGACCCGGCCACCGCCTTCGTCCCGCCCACCGCGATCAGCTACGCGAGCGACCTGGTGCCGTACGGCTCGCACGCCCGCATCGTCACCGACCGCTCGCTGCCCGGGCGGACGGTGCTCACCCTGGCGGTCTCGGGGCTCGCCCCCGACCACGAGTTCCCGGCGCACCTCCACACCGGCGACTGCGGGGTCGACCCGGCCTCCTCCGGCCCGCACTACCAGAACGTGGTCGACCCGGTGCAGCCGTCCACCGACCCGGTGTACGCCAACGAGGGCAACGAGCTGCGGCTGGTGCTGCGGACCGACCGGCAGGGAGTGGGCAGCGCCGCCACCGCGGTGGCCTGGCAGCCGCGGCCGGGCGAGGCGCGTTCGCTGGTGCTGCACGCGGGCACCCCGGCCGGCCGGCACGCGGCGGGTGACCGGGTGGCCTGCGTCAGGCTGGACGGCTGAGGCCGGCACCGGCACCGGCGCCGGCGGCGCGGGGAGCCGCCCGTGGCCCGGGGAGCCGTTCGGGCCCAGGAGCCGTTCGGACCCAGGAGCCGTTCGGACGGGAAGGGTCCTCGCCCCTCGGCCAGGAGCCGGGAGTCAGGAGCCGAGGGTGGCGACCAGCACCGCCTTGATGGTGTGCATCCGGTTCTCGGCCTGGTCGAACACGATGGAGTGCGCCGACTCGAACAGTTCGTCGGTGCACTCCAGCTCGCTCATGCCGGTCGCCTCGTGCATCTGCCGCCCGACCACCGTGCCGAGGTCGTGGAAGGCGGGCAGGCAGTGCAGGAACTTCACGTCCGGGTTGCCGGTGGCCCGGACGGTGTCCATGGAGACCTGGTACGGCTTGAGCAGCTCGATCCGCTCGGCCCAGACCTCCTTGGGCTCGCCCATCGAGACCCAGACGTCGGTGTAGAGGAAGTCGGCGCCGGCCACGCCCTCGGCCACGTCCTCGGTGAGGGTGATCCGGGCCCCGGTCGTCTCGGCCAGGTCCCGCGCCGACTTCTGCACCTCCTCGGTCGGCCAGAGCGCGCGCGGGGCGACGATCCGGATGTCCATGCCGAGCATGGCGCCGGTGACCAGCAGCGAGTTGCCCATGTTGGAGCGGGCGTCGCCGAGGTAGGCGAGGGCGACCTCGGGGAGCGGCTTGGGCGTGTGCTCGGTGACGGTGAGCACGTCGGCCAGCATCTGGGTGGGGTGCCACTCGTCGGTCAGGCCGTTCCAGACCGGGACGCCGGCGTACTCGGCCAGTTCCTCGACGATCTCCTGGCCGTGGCCGCGGTACTCGATGCCGTCGAACATCCGGCCGAGCACCCGGGCGGTGTCCCTGATGGACTCCTTGTGGCCGATCTGGGAGCCCGTGGGGTCCAGGTAGGTGGTGGTGGCGCCCTGGTCGTGGGCGGCGACCTCGAAGGCGCAGCGGGTGCGGGTCGAGGTCTTCTCGAAGATCAGCGCGATGTTCCTGCCGCGCAGTCTGGGCTGCTCGGTGCCGGCGTACTTCGCCGCCTTGAGCGTGGCGGCGAGGTCCACCAGGAAGCGGAACTCCTGGGGCGTGAAGTCGAGCTCCTTGAGGAAGTGCCTGTTCCGGAGGTTGAAGGCCATGCCGGGCTCCTGGGGTGACGGGACTGGAGGAAGCGGCAAGTCTATACGATACTCGGAATTTCTATACAGGGCAGGGCCGGGACGGTCCCGCAGGAGGGGGTTCCGGAGGAGCCCACGGAGAGCCCACGGAGAGCCCGCGGGGAGCCCGCGAAGGGCTCCCCGCCTTCCGGCACCGCGCTCACAGTCGCGGATCGACCGGCTCCGACTCCAGCGCGAGCACCGCGAAGACCGGCTCGTGCACCCGCCACAGCGGCTCCCCCGCCGCCAGCCGGTCCAGCGCCTCCAGCCCCAGCGCGTACTCGCGCAGCGCCAGCGAGCGCTTGTGGCCCAGCGCGCGCAGGCGCAGCCGGTCGAGGTGCTCGGTGTAGTCCGGGCCGTAGATGATCCGCAGGTACTCCCGGCCGCGCACCTTCACCCCAGGCTGCACCAGGCCGCCCGGCCGGCCCTCGCCGCGCACCGTGCGCACCAGCGAGGCCAGCGGCTTGACCACCATGCCCTCGCCGCCCGCCGCGGTCAGCTCCTCCCACCACGCGGTGGCGGCGGCCATCGAGGCCTCGTCCTCGGTGTCCACCAGGATCCGGCGGGTACGGTGCAGCACCGGCTCCTGGTCCTGCGGGTGCTCCGGGTGCTGGGGGTCCTGCTGCGGGTGCTGCGGGTGCTGAGGGTGTTCCGTGCCGTCGGCGGCGCCGGTCCCGTCGGCGGCCACCAGGCGGTCGATCCAGGCCAGGTGCTCGTCGTGCGGGCGCACCGCCAGGTTCGCCCCCTCGGCCGCGAGCAGCTGGAACGGTGCGAGCCTGATGCCCGACAGGCCCTCCGTCGGCCAGCAGTAACGCCGGTACGCCTCGGTGAACGCCTGCGCGTCGGCCGCGCGCTGCCGCTGGCGGGCGGTCAGGTGGGCCAGGTCCAGGCCGCGCCCGGCCGCCCGCTCCAGCGCGGACAGCACCTCCGGCAGGACGGCGCCCGCCGCCGCGCCGACCGCCGCGTACTGGCGGCGCAGCAGTTCCACCGCCTTCAGCGACCAGGGCATCAGCTCGGCGTCCAGCAGCAGCCAGTCGGTGGCCAGCTCCTCGAACAGCCCGGCGCGCCCGGCGGCCTCCCGGACCCGGCCGAGCACGGCGCCGGTCAGCTCCTCGTCGGCGAGGAAGGCGCGGCCGGTCCGGGTCCAG
Source organism: Kitasatospora sp. NPDC001132 (assembly GCF_053598415.1). Classification (NCBI taxonomy): domain Bacteria; kingdom Bacillati; phylum Actinomycetota; class Actinomycetes; order Kitasatosporales; family Streptomycetaceae; genus Kitasatospora; species Kitasatospora sp. NPDC001132. Next base: position 487,827 of record NZ_JBSFKF010000003.1, read on the forward strand.
ATCGCACCGGGGCCGGCCACGCCGAAGCGGCGCTCCAGCGCGGCCTCGTCCCGGGCGACCAGCAGCACCGCGCGCGAGCCCATGTGCTTCTCCTCGCAGACCAGGTGCTGCACGCCGTCGGCCCGGTAGCCGAGGAAGGCCTCCTCCGGGTGCTCCAGGTAGCCGTCCCGGCGGGAGGTGGCGCTCGGTGCCATGGTCGGCGGCAGGTAGGCGAGCAGCCGCGGGTCCAGCGCGAAGCGGCTCATCACCTCCAGCGCCGCGGCCGCGTTCTCCTCCCGGACGGCCACCCGCCCGTGCAGCCCGGTCTCGACGATCCGGCGCCCGGCCACGTCGGCGAGGTCCAGCGGACGGCCCTCGCGGGCGCCCGGCGCGTCGGTGACCAGCGGACGCACCGGGGCGTACCACTCGCGCTCCGCCTCGACGCTCACCAGCTCGCGCTCCGGGTAGCGCAGCGCGGTCAGGCTGCCGCCGAAGACGCAGCCGGTGTCCAGGCAGACGGTGTTGTTGACGAAGCTCGCGACCGGCACCGGGGTGTGGCCGTAGACCACCAGCGCCCGGCCCCGGTACTCCTCCGCCCACGGGTAGCGCACCGGCAGGCCGTACTCGTCGGTCTCGCCGGTGGTGTCCCCGTACAGCGCGTGCGAGCGGACCCGGCCGGAGTTGCGGCCGTGGTACCTCTCCGGCAGGCCGGCGTGGCAGACCACCAGGGCGCCGCCGTCCAGCAGGTAGTGGCTGACCAGGCCGCGCATGAACGCGCGGACCTCGGCCCGGAACTCCTCGCTCTCCCCCGCCAGCTGGTCCAGCGACTCCTGGAGGCCGTAGGCGACGTTGACCTTCTTGCCGTCCATCGCCCGGCCCAGCTTGTTCTCGTGGTTGCCCGGCACGCAGAGCGCGTGGCCGGCCGCCACCATGCCCATCACCAGGCGCAGCACGCCCGGGGTGTCGGGGCCGCGGTCGACCAGGTCGCCGACGAAGACGGCGGTGCGGCCCGCGGGGTGCGCGGCGTCCACCGGGCGGCCCTCGGCGTCCCGGGTGAGCGTGTAGCCGAGCCGGGTCAGCAGGGTCTCCAGCTCGGAGCGGCAGCCGTGGATGTCGCCGACGAGGTCGAACGGGCCGGTGAGGTGACGCAGGTCGTTGTAGCGCTTCTCCAGCACGATCTCGGCGGTCGCGACCTCGGCCTCGCCGCGCAGGACGTGCACCTTGCGGAAGCCCTCGCGCTCCAGGCCGCGGAGGGAGCGGTGCAGTTCCCGGTGCTGGCGGGGGATCACATGGGCCGGCAGCTGACGGTCCGGACGCGAGCGGTTGCGCTCGGCGCACACCCCCGGTGGGACGTCCAGGACGATCGCGATCGGCAGCACGTCGTGCTCGCGGGCGATCGCGACCAGCTGCCGGCGGGCCTCGGGCTGCACGTTGGTGGCGTCCACGACGGTCAGCCGACCGGCCGCCAGGCGCTTGCCGACGATGTAGTGCAGGACGTCGAAGGCCTCGGCGGAGGCGGACTGGTCGTTCTCGTCGTCGGCGACCAGGCCCCGGCAGAAGTCGGAGGAGACCACCTGGGTGGGCAGGAAGTGGCGGCGGGCGAAGGTGGACTTGCCCGCGCCGCTGGTGCCGATCAGGACGACGAGGGAGACGTCGGTGACGGGGAGGCGGCGGGGGGTGGCGCTCTTCGCACCGTCCTGGTCCCGGCTCTCGCCGGGGGTGTCGGTCGTGTCGGTCGCGTCATCGGTCATCGGGGCTCGCCTCCTTCGGGCGTCGTGGTCGGGATGGTCGTGGCGGTCGGGGTGGGCGTGGTGGGTGCCGTGGTCGTAGCGGTCGGAGTGGACGTGGTGGGCGTGGTGGACGTGGTGAACAGGGCCAGCTGGGTCGGGGCGCCGACCTCCTCGTCCTGTGGACCGACCGGGCGCAGCTCCACGGTGTAGCCGTACGCGGCGGCGACCTTCCCGGTCCAGGCGCGGAACTCGGCCCGGGACCACTCGAAGCGGTGGTCGGCGTGCCGGACGGCGCCCGCCGGCAGGCTGTCCCAGCGGACGTTGTACTCGGCGTTCGGCGTGGTGACCACGACCGTCCTCGGCCGGGCGGCGCCGAACACCGCGTACTCCAGCGCGGGCAGCCGCGGCAGGTCCAGGTGCTCGATCACCTCGCACAGCACCGCCGCGTCGAAGCCCTTGAGCCGGACGTCGGTGTAGGTGAGCGCTCCCTGCACCAGCGACACCCGGGCCGCCTGACGCTCCGACAACCGCTCCAGGCCCAGCTTACGACTCGCCACCCGCAGCGCCCTGGTGGAGACGTCCACGCCGAGGATCCCGGTGAACCGGGCGTCCTTGAGCAGCTCGCCGATCAACTCGCCCTGGCCGCAACCGAGATCGGCGACGCGGGCGGCGCCGCTCTCGCGCAGCGCGGTGAGGATCGCGGCGCGGCGCTGCTCGGCGAGCGAGGGCTGCCTGGGTTCCGGCTGTTCCCGCACCTCCTCCTCGGGCCGGTCGTCGACCGCGTTGTCGATCTCCTCGACCTCGCGGTCGTCGGCCTCCGCCAGCCGGGCCAGCTCCAGTCGCTCCATCGCGGCCCTGGTCAGCGACCAGCGCCGGGCCAGGTAGCGGCGGGTGATCAGGGCGCGCTCCGGGTGGGCCGCCAACCAGCCCTGGCCGGCCGCGAGCAGCTTGTCCACCTCGTCCGGGGCGACCCAGTAGTGCTTGGCGCCGTCCAGCACCGGCAGCAGGACGTACAGCTGCTGGAGCGCGTCGGCGAGCCGGACCGCGTCGGAGGAGAGCGCGATCCGCACGTGGCGGGACTCGCCCCACTCGGGGAAGGACTCGTCCAGCGCGATCGCCGTCGTCTCGACCCGCCAGCCCAGCGGCTCGAACAGCCGGGCCACCAGGGCCGCGCCGCCGCCCTCGCCCGCGCCGTTCACGGGCACGGCGGGCAGCTCGATCCGCAGCGGGCGCACCCGCTCCGGCAGTTCCGGGCGGGCCGGGCAGACGCCCTTCATGGCGGACCTGAACACCGTCCGCAGCGCCACCGCGAGCAGCGAGGACGCGGCGTACGGGCGGTCGTTGACGTACTGGGAGAGCGCGAAGTCGGGCGAGCCGCCGCGCCCCCTGCCGTCGCCCCGACCCTTGCGGACCAGTGTGATCGGGTCGATGTCCAGCAGCAGTGCCGCCGTGCAGAGCTCGTCCCCCGCCTCGGGGTAGAAGACGTGGGCCTCGCCGTGCGACGTGGTGAATTGCTGGACCTTGCCGGGGTGCTTGTGCAGCAGGAACCCGAGGTCCGTGGCCGGGGCCTCGGCGCTGCCGGTGGTGGAGATCGACATGAACACCCGCTGAAGTATTGCCCAGCACCGGAGCGCCGAGCACCGGGTTTTCCCGCCCCGCGGGCCGCCGACCAGCACGTCCGCCGGGCGCGTCCGCCCGGCGGGCGTGTTCGGCACCGGGGCCCCGCATTGGTTAACGTGCACGGTGTGACTGCTGAATCCACCTCGCACGAATCCACCTCCGCGGCGACCGGCGCCGTGGCCGCCGGCCTGGCCACCATCGCCGCCGACGGCACCGTCCTCGACACCTGGTTCCCCGCTCCCGCGCTGGCCGCCGAGCCCGGCCCGGCCGGCACCGTCCGGCTGACCGCCGAGCAGGCCGAGGCCGAGCTCGGTGCCGGCGCGGCCGAGGCGCTGCGCGCCGACGCGCGCCGCGGCGTCGAGGTGGTCGCCGTGCGCACCACCATCGCCTCGCTGGACGAGAAGCCGCTCGACACGCACGACGTGTACCTGCGCCTGCACCTGCTCAGCCACCGGCTGGTCAAGCCGCACGGCCAGAACCTGGACGGCATCTTCGGCCTGCTGGCCAACGTCGCCTGGACCAGCATCGGCCCCGTCCCGGTGGACAAGGTCGAGCAGGCCCGCCTGGCCGTGCGCGCCCAGGGCGGCCAGCTGGCCGTGTACGGGATCGACAAGTTCCCGCGGATGACCGACTACGTCGCCCCGACCGGTGTGCGCATCGCCCACGCCGACCGCGTCCGGCTCGGTGCGCACCTGGCCGCCGGCACCACCGTGATGCACGAGGGCTTCGTCAACTTCAACGCCGGCACGCTGGGCACCTCCATGGTCGAGGGCCGGATCAGCGCGGGCGTCGTCGTCGGCGACCACAGCGACATCGGCGGCGGCGCCTCGATCATGGGCACCCTTTCCGGTGGCGGCAAGCAGGTCGTCTCGGTCGGCGAGCGCTGCCTGCTCGGCGCCAACGCGGGCATCGGCATCTCGCTCGGCAGCGACTGCGTGGTCGAGGCCGGCCTGTACGTGACCGCCGGCACCCGGGTCACCACTCCGGACGGCACGGTGGCCAAGGCCGTCGAACTGTCCGGCCAGGACAACCTGCTGTTCCGCCGCAACTCGCAGAGCGGCGCGGTCGAGGTCATCGCCCGCTCCGGCTCCTGGGGCGGTCTGAACGCCGACCTGCACGCCCACAACTGACCTACGGGCAGGGGCTGTCGGGGTCCGGCGCCGGGTGGCGCCGGACCCCGCGCGCTTCCGGACCCCGCGCGCTTCCCGGGAACCGCTCGTTCCCCGGGTTCGTCCGCGACCGGGGCGGCTCGTGGTCCGGGCGCGGCCGCGACCGGGACCGGTCGTGGTCCGGGCGCGGCTCGGGCACCGCTGCGCGTGGACCTGCCCGCGCGGGCGTCAGGGCTTGCGGTGGCGCCCCGGCGCCTTCCTCGGCCGCCGGGCCTGACGCCCGGGCCGCGGCGCTCCCGCGCCCTCGATCCCGTACAGGATCCGTTGGGCGGTGGCGTAGTCCTCGGCCACCGTCTCCGGCAGCCACTGGTAGCCGTCCCAGCGCACGATCAGCCTCGGTTCACCCGGCGTCACATGGGCACCCCGCTGTCGTCCGCCCGTGAGCCGTACGGCCCGCAACTGCCCGACCGGCCGTAGCCGTTGCGCCCGCCTGGCCGCCCACGACGCCAGCGGTTCCTCCTCGTCCATCGCCCCAGTCTGGCCTCCCGCCGCCGTCGCCCGACACCCGCGTCACCCGACCGGGCGAGGCGCGTTCCAGCCCCTTCGCTCCCTTCTTTTCCCACCCCGCTCCCTCCGCCGCTCGCCGCCGCCCGACGCCGTCTTCTCACGTGCTCCTGAGGACCACCAGCCGTTGCGTCGTCCTGGTCATCGCGACGTAGCGGTCGACGGCTCCCTCGACGCCCCCGCCGAACGCCTCCGGGTCGACCAGGACGACCAGGTCGAACTCGAGCCCCTTGGACAGCTCCGGGGTCAGCGACCGGACCCGCGGCCGCGCCTCGAAGCCGGGGGCGCCGATCACACAGGCGATCCCCTCGGCGCGCTCGGCGAGCCAGCCGTCCAGGACGGCGTCCAGCTCCGCCGCCGACCCGTGCGCGACGGGGATGCCGCTGCTGCGGACGGAGGTCGGCACGTTGGCGTCGGGCAGCGCGGCCCGGATCGCGGGCTCGGCTTCGGCCATGACCTCTTCCGGCGTCCGGTAGTTGATGCTCAGCGAGGTCACCGTGCTCCGGTCGAGCCCGATCCGCTCCAGCCGCTCCTGCCAGGACTCCGTGAAACCGTGCCTGGCCTGTGCCCGGTCCCCGACGATGGTGAAGCTCCGGGACGGGCAGCGCAGCAGCAGCATCTGCCACTCCGCGTCGGTCAGCTCCTGGGCCTCGTCCACCACGATGTGCGCGAACGGCCCGGCGAGCGGTTCCGGGTCGGCGACGGGCAGGGCCGTCTCGTCGACCAGGGTGTCCTGGAGGTCGCGCCCGCGCAGCATCGTCACCGCGCCCTCGCCGTCGTCGTCGGCCTGCAGGAGGTCGCCGATGACGTCGGCCATCCGTTCGCGCTCGGCGGCGGCCGCGGCCTCCCGCCGGCGCCGGCGCAGGTCCGCCTCCGGATCGCCGAGCCGCTGCCGGGCCGCGTCCAGCAGCGGCAGGTCGGAGACCGTCCAGGCCTGGGGCGCGTCCTTGCGCTGGAGCCGGCGGACCTCTTCGGGCGCCAGCCAGGGCGCGCACATCCGCAGGTAGGCGGGCACCGACCAGAGGTCGCCGACCAGGTCGGCCGCGTCGAGCAGCGGCCAGGCCCGGTTGAGCGTCTCGACCAGCTCGCGGTCCTGCCGCAGGGATCGGCGGAACAGCTCCGGCGAGACGTCCTCGTCCTCGTCCAGCTTGTCCATCAGGATCGTGGCCAGCTCCTCCCAGATCTGCTCGCGGGCCTCGTTGTGCGGGGTGCCCGGGTCCGGCGCGTCGAAGGCGTCGGACCAGTCCTCGGCGCTCAGCCAGAGGTCGGCCCAGTGGGTGGTGACCTCCATGCCCTCGGCCGGCGGCTCCTCGTAGAACCGGACGGCCTTCTCGATCGCCTTCACCATGTCGACCGAGGACTTCAGGCGGGCCACCCCGGCGTCCCGCTCGGCCCCGGCCTTCGCCCCCTCGGCGACGAGGTCCCGCACGGTGCAGGTGCGCACCCCCTCCTCACCGAGGCTGGGCAGGACGTCGGCGACGTAGGCCAGGTAGGGCTGGTGCGGGCCGACGAACAGCACGCCGCCGCGCCGGTGGCCGAGCCTGGGGTCGGAGTAGAGCAGGTACGCGGAGCGGTGCAGCGCGACGACCGTCTTCCCGGTGCCGGGGCCGCCGTCCACCACCAGGGCGCCCCGGGACCCGGCCCGGATGACGGCGTCCTGGTCCGCCTGGATGGTGGCCAGCACGTCCCGCATCCGGGCCGACCGGTTGCCGCCCAGGCTGGCGATGAACGCGGACTGGTCGTCCAGCGCGGCGTGCCCCTCCAGGGCCTCGGCGGTGAACACCTCGTCCCAGTAGTCGCCGATCCGGCCGCCCGTCCAGCGGTACCGGCGCCGGCTCGCCAGACCCATCGGGTCGGCGTGGGTGGCCGCGAAGAACGGCTCGGCGGCGGGCGAGCGCCAGTCGACCAGCAGTCGGCGCCCCTCACTGTCGGTGAGGCCGAGCCGCCCGATGTACACCGGCTCCGGGTCGTCCGCGAGGACGACCCGTCCCAGGCACAGGTCCAGCCCGAAGCGGCGCAGGGCACGCAGCCGACCGGTCAGCTTGTGCACCTCGACGTCCCGGTCCATCGCCTCCCGCCCGAGACCGCCCGGCGCGCGGCGGAGCGCGTCGAGGCGGTCGGACAGCTCGGCGATCGACTTCTCCAGGCTCTCCGCGACGGCCGCGAAGTGCCGCTCGTCCTCGCCGATCAGCTCGGGATCGGCCTTGGCGGCGAGGCGGGCGGGAAGGTCGAACGCGCTGGTGGTCCGGCTGTTCATGGCATCAGCTCCGATCTGAGGCCTGCGATTGTGCGCCCCCACGGGGGCCTTGCCGCAAGACCCCCCATGCGCTATACGTTGAGAGTGGCAAGGGGTGGGTTCTCCCCCGAGCCGTCTCCACCCCACCTCCGCTCCCCTCTCCGGACGTGTCCGCCGACGCCCCGCTCCACGTCGCCGACCACCACCCGGCTCCGCGTCACCGGCCGCCGTCTCGCTCCGTGCCCCGAGCCGCTCCGCGCCTAGCCGAGGCAGCGCCGCGACGGCAACCCCGCCTCACCCGGGAGGCTTACCGCGCGCCGGAGTTGGACCGCATCGGGTGGTGTCCGGGTGACGACATCCGGAGCGGTTCGTTGGGTGCAACGGCGGGGTGGGTGCCCCGGTGGCGGGCAACTGCCGCCTCCCGCCGTGCGGCCGAGCCACCGTCGGCCGCTCCACGCCGCACCACCGATCCGAAGAGGTCCCGTGATGTCCGAACCATCTGCCACGCCGCAGTTCCCGAGCAGCCCGACGGGCTCGGCCGACGGCACCTCGGCCGGACCCGCCACCCCCAAGAGCCTGCTGGAGCAGATGCAGGAACTGCTCGCCTCCGTCACCGCGGACCTCGACGAACTCCAGGGCTCCGTCCCCGGGAGCGGCGATTCCACCGCCTATCCGACCGGCACGGACACCTCCGAGGCCTCGGACGCCCCGGGCTCCCGGTAGCCCGCCGACCGTTCCTCCTCGGCCGGCCCGCCCGCCCCGGGCGGGCCACCGTCGCCCGGCGGGCCACTGCCGGAGGGCGAGCCGCGGCCACTCGCCACGCCGCCGCCCGGCGGACCGGCCTCGCCCGGCGGGCCGAGCCGGACCACCAGTAACGGCGCCCCACCACCGACCCGCTCCCGTTCCGCCCCGCCGAGCACCGCGGGCCGCGCGTCTCCGCCCCGGACCGCCGCCTCGCGCAGCCGCGCGGTGAGGTCCTTGCACTCCGACACCGCGTCCACGCCGTCGATGCACGTCCAGTACAGGCTCTCGGTGTCCGCCCCGCAGGCCAGCACCACCAGCGTCTCGCCGACCTCCTGGAGCAGCCCGTCGAGCGCTCCGAGAGCGGGCTGCAAGTCCCCGAGGTCGGTGAGCCGCGCGGCCCGGCCGCCGCTCACCAGGGCGGCGCGGACCACGGAGCGGTCCAGGCAGACCGCCGCGTGCGCCCCGGCCTCGGACAGCTGCTGCCCCAGCCCGGTGAGCTCCTCGTCCTCCGACTCCGCCAGCCTGGCGCCCACCGCCTCGGTGAGCAGCGCGGCCTGCCGCGCCTCGGCCAGGACGTCCGGTACGTGCCTGGCCTCGGACAGGGCGTGCCGGGCCGTCTTGATCAGTCGCAGCGCCTCCATGGCCACCGCTCCCCTCGCTCGTTGTCGCCGTCGCCCCGGCCGCCGGGAGGGCGGTCCGTGTGGTGACGGCTGGTCACGGCGAAAGCGTGCGAGGAAGAGCGCGAGCGCGCATCCACGTTGTCAGAAGCTGTGGACAAGTCGGGGGTTGTGGATAACTCCCGTCCCTCACAAGGGTTGGTCGTCCACCTCCGAGTTGACGCCGGCCACATTTTCACCTGGTTCGGCCGCGTCCACCGGCACCGGGAAGCGGAGCTCGTTCCGCTCGATCTTGGCCGCCAGGGCCGCCAGCGGATCCACCCCGACCGCTGTGCAGAACTGCAGCAGGTAGGCCAACACGTCCGCGACCTCGTCGTGCACCCGGTGCGCGCGCTCCGGGTCGGACATCACCGACGCCGCCTGCTCGGGCGTCAGCCACTGGAAGATCTCCAGCAGCTCCCCCGCCTCCACGCTCAGCGCCGCCGCCAGGTTCTTCGGGGTGTGGAAGGGCTCCCACCGCCGGGCCGCCGCGAATTCCACCAACCGCTGCCGCAGGGCCGCCACGGTGGGCTCCGCCGGCCCCGTCACTCGTTCGCTCACCCCTCCAGGTCTACCGCATCGCGGCCCACCGCCCCAGCGCCCGCCGTGGACGCCCCACCGCCCACCGGGGATCCGGCCGCCCCCGTCTGCTCCGCCGGCCACTCACCCGACGGCTCGTCCGACCGGTCCTCGTCCGCTGCCGCACCCCCTGCCGGCACTCCGTCGAACGGGTCCGCCGTCTCCCCGGCCGCCTCCCCGTGTCCACCCTGGACCGGCACCCGCGCCGTCTCCGGCCGCAGCACCGTGAACCCGGAGTCCGGATCCCGGCGGCACTCGACCAGCACCATCCCGTTGGGCGCGCCGCCCAGCACCTCCCGCGCCGCCGCCGGCTCCTGCAGGGCCGCGACCACCCGCAGCTGGCTGCGGTCCGCCATGTCCCGCGCCAGCCGCAGCAGCGTCGCGGTCTGCTCGCCGGAGAGCCCCGCTCCCAGGTCCTCGGCCAGCACGGTGAGCTGCCGGTGCGCCCAGGGCACCTCGGCGGCCACGTCGAGGTCGAGCACCCCGGCCCCGGTCAGCAGTACCGAGGCGAAGGCGAGGTGGCGCAGCATGCCGTCAGAGGCCTGGTCCGCGCCGGTGCGCCCGAGGACGCCCTCGTCGAAGACGGCGAGGACCCGCCGCACGCCCGCGCTCTCGCGCTCGGCGAGGGTGAGCCCGAGCAGCGGGTGCGGTGCGGCGGACTGCACGGCGCGCAGCAGTTGCCCGTACCGGCGCGGGCACTCGTTGCTCAGCCGGGCGACGACGGCGGAGATGTTGGCGGCGTTGCTGCGCAGCCGGGCCTGCGGGTCGGCCCGCGCCCAGCCGCGCATCAGCGCGGGGACGGGGTGCAGCGGGAAGACCTCGCGCAGGGCGGTGAGCAGGTCCTCGGTGGCGGCGAGGACGAGGCACTCCCCAGCCGACGAGCCCGCGACGCGCAGCGGCAGCTGGGCGGTGATCATCGTGCCGCTGGGGAACGGCGCGCGGATGTCGCCCTGGCGGGTGTCGTTGTGCCAGCACACGTTGACCCGCCGGTTGCGGACGTCCTGTTCGCCGGTGTCCATCAGGGTCCGGCCGTCGAGGGTGAGCGACTCCCGGGCGATCCGGACCGGGCCGTCGGTGCGGACGACCACGTCGAGCCGGATCAGGCCGTGCGGCGAGCGGACGGTGCAGCCGAGGATGATCGCGTCCCGTCCGTGCGGGACGCACCCGTCCAGGCCGCCCCGGACGGGTGCGGCGAGCGGGCCGGTGCGTTCGGGCAGCCCGTCCAGCGAGTCGGCGATCTCCTCGCCGAGGGCGAGCCGGGACAGCACGGCCAGCGCGTCGAGCGCGTTGGACTTGCCGACCCCGGCGGGCCCGTGCAGCACCGTGAGGGGGGCGAGCGGCAGCACCGCGCGCCGGTAGGACTTGAACGAGGTGAGCCGGAGCTCCTCGACGGTGGGGCGCGGCACGGGCGGCCGGTCGGGCCCCGGGGCGCCCGGTCGGAGCTGGGACGGCCTTGCGGGCCTGGTGGCGTCGCGGTTCACCCGTCGGACGTTAGCCGCAGGCCGAGCGGCAGAAACGTGCCTGCGCGGCAGATTCATCCCAACGTGGCGCTCGACGGCGGTGCGCGGCCGGCACCGCACGCAGGGGCGGTACGCGTCGGTGCTCAGCGCCGGCACGCGGCCCGCGTCGATGCTCAGCGCCGGTACGCGGCCACCGTCACCGAGGCCGTCACCTCGACCGGCTCCGGCAGCTCCGCGAGCGCGGCGCCCAGCCGCTCCGGGTCGGTGTGCCAGGCGCTCGGCCCCATGCCGACGACGGTGCGCACGTCCTGCGGGCCCAGCCGCAGGGTGAACTCGACCTCCTGCCGCCCCGCGGGCTCCAGGTGCGGCCCGAGCTTCTCGTCGATCCGCCGCTGCTTCTCCTCGTCCACCGACAGCAGCCCCAGCGCGTCGACGAGTTCGCGCAGGTGGCGGGCGGTCGGCGAGACCAGCAGCAGGGTGCCGCCGGGGCGCAGCACCCGGCGGATCTCGGGCCCGTTGCGCGGGGCGAAGACGTTGAGCATCAGCTCGGCCGAGGCGTCCCGCAGCGGCAGCGGGCGCCAGGCGTCGCACACCACGGCGCCGATCCGGGGGTGCGCCTTGGCGGCGCGGCGCAGCGCGAACTTGGAGATGTCGAGGGCCGCGCCGACGGTGCCGGGCAGGGCGTCCAGGACGTGTGCCAGGTAGTGGCCGGTGCCGGCGCCGAGGTCGGCGACCAGGCCGTCGGACTCGCCGGTGACCACGGCGGAGGCGGTCTGCGCCAGCGCCTCGGCGATCGGCCGGTAGTGCCCGGCGGCGAGGAAGTCCGCGCGGGCCGCGACCATCTCGGCGGTGTCTCCGGTGCCGGTGTGGGCGTCGCCGGCGAGGAGGCTGACGTAGCCCTGCTTGGCGAGGTCGAAGCTGTGCCCGGCCGGGCAGCGCAGGCTGCGGTCGTGCCGGGTGAGGGCCTGCGCGCAGTGCGGGCAGGCCAGGTAGCGCTCGATGTCCTGGAGCAAGGTTCCGTCTTCTCTCGCCGTACGCCCCGGCCGGTCGGGGCGCCAGCCAGCCTAACGACCTCGGCGGGTCGGCGCCCCGGGCCACCGCCCCGCCCCCGGCGAAGGGCCCCACCGCGCACCCCGGCCCCCGCCCCGTGCCCTACCGCACACCCCTCCCGAGCCCGAGCCCGGCGAGCGCCCGCCCCCGTTCCTCCCCCACCCGCAGCGCGAGCGCCACGAGCGCCTCCGGCGCGCCGGGCCGGCCGCGGACCCCGGGGAAGGCGTTGACGTCCACGATGACCGGCTCCGTCGGCCCGTCGAGCAGGTCCACCCCGTACACGTCGAGTCCGAACACCTCGCCCACGCGCAGCGCGAGCGCGGCCCGCGCGGCGGACGGCTCCCACTCCTCCGCCCGCCCCGACTTCCCTGTGCCGGTGGCGAGTTCGGACTGCCGCCGGGCCGCGAACACCTGCCCGTCGACCACCCACAGCTTCTGGTCCCAGCCCGTCCCCGGAACGAACGACTGGGTGACGACCGGCTCGTCGGGCCAGCGCCCGGCGAGTTCGCGCAGCCGGGCCGGCCCGTCCACCCGGGCGACCAGGTCGTGCCGCCTGCTGTGCCGGCTCTTGACCACGAACGGGTAGGCCGGATCGGCGAGTTCGCCCAGCCGCCCGACCGCCTCGGTCGCTGCGAAGGGCAACCCGGCGGCGCGGGCGAGGTCGGCCATCCGCACCCGGTCCTGGCACAGCCCGGTGGCCGCCGCCGAGTTGACCACCGGCGCGCCCCGCCGCTCCAACTCCCCCGCCAACGCCAGCGCCTGCGGCGTACGGGCCTTGAGCAGGTAGACGTCCGCCGGCCCGGCCACGGACCCGGCGGGCGGGACGACCTCGACCTCGTGCCCCTGCCGTACCAGCAGCTCGGCCGCGGCCGCCAGCACCGGGTGCCCCGGGTCGCCGGTGATCAGCCCGACCCTCATCGCAACTCCCCCTCGCCGAAGCCGAGTTGCCCGTACGGGTCGCCGCCGGCGGGCACCAGTTCGGCGGGCCCGCCGGGCACCGACACGGCCGTCCCGCTGCGCGCGAGCCGCAGCACCGCCCGGGCGACCCTGGCCACCGCGTCCGGTACCTGCCGGAAGCTCGGGAAGTCGTTGACGTCCACCACCACCGGCCCGTCCGGCCCCAGCAGCACGTCCACCCCGTACAGGTCCAGCCCGAACACCTCGCCGACCTGCGCCACGATCCGCGCGACGCTCCCCGGCAGCGGCACCCGCCGCTCCCGCACGCCCTGCCCGGGGTGCAGCGGGGAGGAACGTTCCGTCGCGAAGAGCTCGCCGTCGACGCAGTACACCTTGAGGTCGGTCCCGGAGTTGGGCACGTACGGCTGCGCGATCAGCAGCCCCTCCCCCGCCAGCTCGGGCCCGACCTCCAGCAGCCGGTCGGGGCTGCGCACCAGTCGGACGGCGCGCCCGGAGCTGCCGTCGGCGGGCTTGACCACCAGCGGGTACTCGGTGGCCGGGATCTCCGCCAGCCGCTCCCAGCGCGCGGCCGCGTACGTCACCGGGACGGGCAGGCCACGGGTACGGCCGATGACCGCGGCGAGCGCCTTGTCCCTGACCCCGCGGATCGAACGCACGTCGTTCACCGTGGTGAGGCCGACGGCGGCGGCCGACTCCAGCAGGGTCAGCCCGGGTCCGCCGGAGACGGTCTTGAGCACCCAGGCGTCGTGGCTGCCGGCCCGGACCTCCTCGGAGATCGCCAGCAGCGAGTCCCCGGGGCGCAGCACGTCCACCCGGTGCCCCCACGCCGTGAGTTGGCGCGCCACGTCGAGCGGCATGCCGTCGTGCCGGTAGTGTTCCTCCACCAGAAAGCAGAGCCTCATCGGCCTGTCTTCCCCCTTGCCTCGCCTAGTGCAGACGTCCGCCGTCCCCCTCGGCAGAGCTGTAAAGGCTTCAGCATGCACGTCGTGTCCGCACAAGATCGCTGCGAGCGGGTAAGCGTTCGGCAACAATCGGCCCGGAACGACGACAGCGGACCCCGGGTCGACGGCGCGGACCCCGGGTCGAGGGGGTGACCCCGCGCCCCCGACAGGAGCGGACCGCGCGACCTCGACAAATCGGTGGCACCGCACCGCCGCCCCTGCTTGGATGCACGCCGTGACCTCTGACGATCATGCTCCCGACCGCCCCCTGCTCGACGAGATCGAGCGCTACTACGACGCCGTTCCGCGCGGCGCCGCCCGCACCGAGGACTTCGGACCGCTGACCCTGTTCGTCCGCGAGGATGCCGGCTGGCCGTACTACGCCCGCCCGACCCTCGACCACACCGGCCCGGCCGCCACCGCCGAGGACGTCCGCCGGGTGCTGGAGCGGCAGCGGGAGCTGGGCGTGCCGGAGGCCTTCGAGTGGGTGGCCGAGCAGACCCCCGGGCTGCGCGCGGCGGTCGAGGCGGCGGGCCTGACGGTGCACGAGCACCCGCTGCTGGTGCTGGGCCCGCAGGACGAAGCGGCCCCGGTGCCCGAGCTGCCGGAGCGGGTGGAGGTCCGAGTGCTGGCGCCGGACGCGCCGGAGCTGGCGGCCGCCATCGCCGTCCCGCACCTGGCCTTCGACGATCCGGGCACCGCCGTCGGCCCGGCCGGTGCGGCTGAACTCGCCGAGTCCGCGGCGAAGTTGACGGCCGACGGCACGGCGGAGCGGATCGCCGGGCGGATCGCCGCCGGTGCCACCGTGCTGGCCGTGGCCGTCGAGGACGGTACGGCTCTGTGCGCGGGCCAGCACAACCCCGTGGGCCCGGTCACCGAGGTGGCCGGGGTGGGCACGCTCCCGTCCGCACGCCGGCGCGGGCTGGGCCTGGCGGTCACCGCGGCGCTGGTCGCCCACGCCCGGGCGAACGGGGTGCGGACGGTGTTCCTGTCCGCCGCCGACGAGGACGTCGCCCGGATCTACCGCCGGATCGACTTCCGCCCCTTCGCGACCGCCCTGATAGCGGAGCCCCCCGCCCAGCAGGAACCCACCGACGGGCAGTGACCGGCAGCAACCGGCAGTAGCCGGCCGACCGGCAGACTTCGGCCGACCCCGGTCGGAGCCCGCCGCGTAGCAGCACCCCTGGGAGCCCCCCGGCCAGGAACGGGGGCGGCGCCGGTCAGTCGTCGTCCTCGTCCTCCTCGTCCGCTCCGGCGACCCCCTCCCCCTCCGCCTCGTCGACCACCCAGGCCGCCAGCCGCTCGGCCACGCCCGACACCCCGAGCCGCCCCTCGCGGATGGCCCGGGAGAGGCTGCGCACCTCGCGGGCGGTGGTGGCGACGGTGCAGCCGCTGGCGACCAGGTAGGCGTAGGCGACGGCGGTCGCGAAGAGTTCGTTGGTCTTCTCCAGTGCGGGCACCCGGATCAACTGGTGCATCAGCGCCGCGGCGCGGTCCGGTGGTTCGGGGTAGACCGCGATGTCGAATATCTCGGCCTGGTGGCGGGTGACGGCCGCGAGCAGTGCACCGTAGTCGGTGACCTGTGGGTCACCGGGGGTGTACTGCTCGGCGGTCATGAGCAACCACGAGAGGTCGACCTCCAGCTTCAACGGCGCACGTCCTGGAGGTCGCCCGGCTCCGCGAACTCGGCGAGGAAGGCCGACTCGTACTCCTTCATGAACTGCGCGGCCGCGTCCACGAAGGCCCGCCCGGACTCGCCCATGTCCTGTTGGACCAGGCGCTCGATGTACTGGTTCATGGAGATCCCCTGCTGCTCCGCCCGCTCCCGGGCCATCTCGGCGGTCGTGGCGTCGACCCGCACGTTCAGCTGCTTCTTACCCATGCCGTTCAAGCTAGCGCTCAAGCGCTAGCACAACAAGGGCGCACGCACACCGCCCGCACACCTGCGGCACGCCCCCGCGCAACCTCGCCGTCACCGGAACGCAGGAAACCGGGGGAACACCGGAGCATCGGAGCACCAGGACACCAAAACGCCGGAACGCCGGACGGCCGGGCCCGCGGCTGCTGCCACGGACCCGGCCCGCGCCCGGAGGACGGCGCACGGCGGACGACGGATCAGAACTGGGTGCTGACGGTCACCCCGCTGAAGTCGGTGTTCGCGTAGAGGCTCACGTACCGGTAGCCCGCTGTCGGGTTGGTCACCGTGATGCTCTGGGCGGTGCCCGGGTTGGTGGACGAGGCGGTGTACGCGCTCGGCGAGGCCCAGGTGCTCTCGTTGTAGTACAGGGAGGCGGTGCCGGTGCCACCGGAGGCGGTGATCTTCAGGGTGCTGGTGCCGGCCGGCAGGTAGACGTACAGGTAGTCCAGGTTGCCGGCGGTGGCGGAGAGGTTGGCGCGCGAGCAGTTCTTGCCGAGCGCGTCGGTGCGCGGGTCGGTGCAGGCCGGCGGGGTGGTGGGGCCGCCGCCTCCGCCGGTGGTCACGGTGACGGAGGCGGGGGTGCTGGCGGTCCTGCCGGTATCGTCGGTGACGGTCAGCGCGACGGTGTAGGTGCCGGCGGCCGCGTAGGTGTGGGTCGGGTTCTGCTGGTCGGAGGAGCCGCCGTCGCCGAAGGTCCAGTGCCAGGCGGTGATCCGGCCGGACCCGGTCTGGACCGACTTGTCGGTCAGGGTGACGGTCGGGCCGCTCACGGTCTGGCCGAACAGCGCGGTCGGACCGGCCGCGTAGCAGGCGCCGTCGGCGCAGGCGTCGAGCCAGGCGTCGAAGTCGGCGTCGTAGCCGGTGCCGATGCCGTTGTAGACCGCGTAGCCGCCCTGGTAGTCGCCGGTGCGGAAGTGCCCGAGCATGGCGTCGACGTCCGCCGGGTGCTTCTCGAACATGTACCGGACCGCCAGGTAGCCCCACGGGTAGGTGCGCACGGTGTTCGAGTTGCCGTACGTGCTCTGGAAGAGCGTGCTCAGCTTGTACGTGTGCTTGGCGGCCTCGGCCATCGCCTGGGTGTCGGTGGTGCCGCGGTAGGCGTAGGACTCGTACTCGGCGACGCCCTCGATCCACCAGATGTCCGGGACGGAGATCTCGGTGGAGAAGTTGCCCTTGAGGTCGTAGATGTTGTCCAGGTAGTGCGTGTACTCGTGGTTGAGGTTCCACACGTTGGCGGTGAAGCCGTCGTTCCAGGACTTCTGGTACATCACGCACACCGCCCGGTTGTTCGGGTCGGTCGGGTCCATGACGGTCTGTCCGCCGTTGTCGGTGGAGTTGTTGAAGATCGCCCAGGAGTAGGTCAGGTAGTCGGCCTGGTTGGCGAAGACCGCGAGGGTCAGCTCCTTGTCGTACTGGCCGGGGATCGGGCCGCTGTCCTTGACCAGCTTGTGGAAGAAGGCGTCCTCGCCGCGCAGGCTGGCGCAGACCGCGGACAGGTCGGCGGGCGAGAGCGCCTCGGTCTGGATGGTGCGGTTGTCGCAGACCAGCTGGTTCGGCAGCACCGCGGCGGTCAGCTTGGCCGGCAGGTCGCAGGTGCCGTAGTAGGAGCACTGGCCGGGGTCGAAGCTGTTGGCCTGGTAGGCGGTGTGGACGTACAGCGGGCCGGTGGCGCCGGTGATCTGCGCGCCGTCGAGGACGGCCTTGACCTTGCCCTTGACCGCGGCCTCGACCGTCGGGCCGTCGCCAGCCATCCGGCCGAGGTCGTTGCCCGCGTTGACGTCCAGGTAGGCGTTGGCCGTGCCGAGCAGGTCCTTGTGGTTCAGCGCGAAGTCGCCCAGGGTGGCGCCGATGCTCGGGTCGGCGCCGACCGCGCTGACGAAGTCGGGGTTCCAGTTGCCCCGCCACAGCGGCGCGGAGAGGACCGCGTTGACCGCCTTGAGCATCTTCGGGAAGGCGTTGTACGAGTTGTCGTACGCCGTCAGGACCTGCTTGTAGACGCCCAGGTAGCCGCCCTGGAGGTTGGCGCTGTCGGTGAGCACCAGCACCTCGTTGAGCACGGTGCCGTTGGCGTCGCTGACGTCGGTGCGGTGGGCACTGGCGAAGAAGGCGTCGAGGGCGGCCTTGGAGGCGCCGGTCAGCGCCGCGTCGTACGGGCCCACCGCGCCCGCGTTGTACGACTGGACGTACCAGCCGGCCCGCTGGAAGAGCACCAGCTGCAGGATGCCGGTCGAGTTGTCGCCGGTGTAGCCGCCCGCCGCGGCCTGGAAGGCGTTGGCGACGGTGAGCATCTTCGACTCCTTGAAGATGCTGCCCGCGTCCGCGCCGGTGACGTTGAACAGGGTGTTGACGCAGTCCGGGGTCGAGGCCTCCAGGAAGGAGACCAGGTCGGCCCCACTGCGGCTGCCGAAGTCGGCCGGGGTGCAGCTCTGCCCGGCGGCGGCCGCACCGGCGGCACCGCGGGCGGCGAGGGCCGCCTTGGCCGGGGCGGCGGTCTTCGGATCGGCCGGGCGCGGCGCGGTCTGCACGGCGGTGCCGGCCGGCTGGCCCATCACGACCTGGCCGAGCAGGGCCGGGGGCAGCGGCTTGGCGACGGGGGCGGGTTCCTCGGCCGCACGGGCCTGCTCGGCCGGGTCGACCGTGAGGAAGGCGCCGAGCGGCTTCGGCAGGACGGAGCCCGGGTCGGCCGCGGGGGCCGCCGGCCGGGCAGCCGCGCTGGAAGCGGCGGAGGCGGCGGAAGCGGTGGCCGGCAGCAGCGTGGCGGCGGCGCAGCAGCCGGCGACAAGGCTGGCCAGCAGGGTGGGGAGGGGTATCCGTGGACGCACTGGTGGGTCCTTCTCCTGTGGGGGAGGCGCTGGGAGGACTGCCGAGAGGTGGGGGAACGCGTCATGATCCTGCCAGCGACGGCAGCTTCAGAACAATGTCACAGGTCATATGACATTGCCTGACCCTGCCATAACACCAGGCCCTGACCCGGCCCTGACCCGGCCCCGCTACGGCCGGTACGTCCGCGCCGCCCACGCCTGGAAGCCCGGCGCGGCCGCGATCAGGTCCCGGTACGCCGCGACCGCCGCCCCGAACAGCGCCTCCACGACCTCCCCCTCCACCCCGGCCGGCCGCCAGACCAGCAGCTGCCGGACCCAGATCGGCGTCCCGGCGAGCGGTTTGACCAGCACCTCGGCGAGCGGCCGGGTGGTGGCCCGGACGACGGAGACGCCGAGCCCGGCGGCGACCATCTCCTGGAGCTCCAGCCGGCCGCCGAGGAACTCGTGGACGCTCGCCGGGGTGAACCCCGCCGCGGCGCAGGCCCCGTGGAACACGCCGTGCCAGCCGGCCCCGTCGTCGGGGGCCAGGAGCCACTCCTCCTCCGCGAGGTCCGCCAGGGCCACCTCGGCGTGGTGCCGCAGCCGGTGGCCGGCCGGCAGCGCGACGAAGACGGGCTCGGTGACGATGCCGCGGTGCGCGACGGACGGCGAGCGGCCCAGTTCCCGGCCCGGGTAGTCCACGGCCACCGCGGCGTCCGCCTCGCCCAGCTCCAGCAACTCGACGGCGTCCGAGGGGCGGTGGACCGACGTCACGGTGAAGCGCTGCCCGGGCCGCTGGTGCCGGGCCCTGGCGACCAGCCCGGGCAGGATCGGCTCGTTGGCCGCCGCCAGCCGCAACTCGCGCGGGGCCGGCCCGGTCTGGGCCTCCGGTCGGCGCCCCAGACTGTCGGCGCGGGCGAGCAGCTCCCGGGCGGCGGCCAGCACCTCAACCCCGAATCCGGTCGGCGCGACCCCGGCGGCAGTGCGTTCGAACAGCGAGGCGCCCAGGTGGCGCTCGATCCGGCGCAGCTGGGTGCTGGTCGCCGGCTGCGAGGCGCCGAGCAGGGCGGCGGCCCGGCCGACGCTCCCGGTGTCGGCGATGGCGCACAGCACCCGCAGGTGCCGAAGCTCCAACTCCATGACGCTCCCCCTCACGCACCGGCCCGCCCCGGCCGGCGGCGTGGGGTGGCTGCCACCAGGGCGGTGCAACAGCACACATCACATGTCAATGGCTCACCTTCACCCCGGAGAATTGCCTCGTCAAGCCCCCTCCCGGGGTCCGACCGCCGCACCTGCGCCATCTTTTACCAGCGCATTGCCGGCACCTGACCTTCCGCCCCGGCCGGGGCCCGTCCGCCGTGCCCCACCGGGAGGTGCGGGACTTGAAGACTCCCGCACCGTCCGGGACGCTGAAATCCCCCCTGCGTTCCCCCGAGCGGGCGCCGAACGGTGCGGAGGCCGACCGATGACAGACATGTTCGACCAGGAGCTGCGTGAGCAGCTCGCACAGGCCCGCCGCGACCTCGCCGCGGCCCGGGCAGAAGGGGACGCCGACGGCGTCCAGGCGTACGAGGGCCGGGTCGCCTCGCTCCTGCGGCTCGCCGCCCAGCACGGCATCGACCTCCCGCACAGCGCCGACGAGGAGGAGCACAACGAGTAGCCCCCGAACGAGACCGCGCCCCGAGCGAGGCCGCGCCGAACGAAGCCGCTCCCCGAACACACCGGAGGCGGTCACCCAGAACGGGTGACCGCCTCCTGCCGTGCGTGCCCGGGGGCCCGGGATCACTCCCCGGCCGGCTCCAGGATCGCCACGCACTCGAAGTGGTGCGTCATCGGGAACAGGTCGAAGGCCCGCAGCGAGACCGGCCGGTAGCCGCCCTCGCGGAAGAACTTCAGGTCCCGGGCGAGCGCCGCCGGGTCGCAGGCCACGTACGCGATCCGGCGCGCCTCCAGGCCGACGAGGTGGGCGACGGTCTCACGGCCGGCGCCGGAGCGCGGCGGGTCCAGCACGATCAGGTCGGTGGCGGTGATGCCGGTGCGCGGCAGCAGCGTCTCGACCCGGTCGCACTCGATCCGCACGTTGTCCAGCGCGGCCAGGTTGTGCCGGGCGTCGACCACGGCCTGCTTGGCGGACTCGATGCCGAGCACCGCGCCGTCCTCGCCGACCCGGTCGGCCAGCGCGCCCGCGAACAGGCCGACGCCGCAGTACAGGTCGAGCGCGTTCTCGCCCCACTGCGGGTCCAGACCGTCCAGAACGGCGTCGACCAGGGTGTCCGGCGCCTCCGGGTGGATCTGCCAGAAGCCGCCGTTGCTGACCCGCCAGGTCCGCCCGGCCGCCCGCTCGCGGACGAAGGAGCGCCCGTGCACCTTGTGCAGGTCGCCCTGCGCGTCCACCCGGGCGATCGACACCGGCTTGTCCAGCTCGACCAGCGGCAGCTGGGCGCCGTCCCGCGGGGTCAGCACCACCTGACGGTCGGAGGAGCCGCTCGCCGCGATCGCCTCGACGCCCGCCACGCCCGGCCAGTCCCGGGACTCGATGCCCAGCTCGGTGACGCCCTCGGCCGCGATCAGGCAGCGGTCGATCACCTGCACGTCGTGCGAGCGGTGCTTGCGCAGACCGACCTTGCCGGTCTCCGCGTCCACCGCGTACTGCACCCGGGTGCGCCAGGCCGGCACCTGCCCGGCCGGCAGCTTGCCGCCGACCGGCTCGACGCTGCCGTCCCAGCCCGCCTCGGCCGGGGTGAGCCCGGCCAGCTTGGCCAACTGCTCGGTCAGCACCGCCGCCTTGAGCTTGCGCTGCCCGCCCGGGGTGACGTGCTGCCAGTCGCAGCCGCCGCACTTGCCGGGACCGGCGAACGGGCAGGGCGCCTCGATCCGGTCCTTGGCCGGCTCCAGCACCTCCACCGCGTCGGCCCGCAGGAAGCGCGAGGTGGTCGTCCCGTCGGTCACCAGCGCGACGACCTTCTCACCGGGCAGCGCGTGCCGCACGAACAGCACCCGCCCCTCGTGCCGGGCCACGCAGTGCCCGCCGCCGTGCGCGACCGGGCCGACCTCGACCTCGTAGCGCTGCCCGGCCAGCGGCTCCCCGGAGGGCGCCTCGGGCCGCGACGGCCGCGCGGCGGCGGTGCGCAGCGCCTTGGGCGGCCGCACCGCCTGCTTGCGCGGCGCCTTCCGGCCGGCCCCGGCGGCGCCCCTCGGCGCGCCCTGGCCGGCGTCCTTGCCCGCGCCCTTCGGCGCACCCTTCGACGCACTCTTCGGCGCGCCCTTGCCGGAGCCCTTGCCCGCGGCGCCCTTGCCCGCGCCCCTCTCGGCGGCCGGCCCGGCGGGCCCGCGGTCCTCCCGCTCGCCCGGGACGATCGGCGCGGTGCGCGCGGTGAGGCCGTCGCGGTCGGTGGCCTCCGGACGGGCCGGCCGGCCCCAGCGCGGCCGGGAGACCTGCCCGGGCTGGGAGCCGCCCCGGCGGGCGCCCTTGCCGGAGGAGCCCGAGGAACGGGGCGGAGTGTTGCGGGTCACTGGGAGGAGTCCTTGCTGCGCTCGGAGGTGTCACCGGCGTTCGCACCGGTGGAGACGGAATCCTTCGACTCTACGGCCTTCGGCGCCCGCGGCTCGCCACGGCGGACGGCCCCCGGCGCCGACCAGGCCTTCTGCGGCTTGCGCCGCTCCGAGGACTCCAACTGCCACGGTACCGAGGTGACCATCACACCGGGCTTGAACAGCAGCCGGCCCTTGAGCCGCAGCGCACTCTGGTTGTGCAGCAGGTGCTCGTACCAGTGGCCGACCACGTACTCCGGGATGTAGACCGAGACGACCTCCCGCGGGGTGCTGCGCCGCAGGTTCTTCACGTAGTCCAGGACCGGCCCGGTGATCTCGCGGTACGGCGAGTCCAGCACCTTGAGCGGCACCTCGATGCCGCGCTCGTCCCACTCCCGCCGCAGCGCCGCCGTGTCCGCCGGGTCGACGTTGACCGTGACGGCCTCCAGCGTGTGGGCCCGGGCCAGCCGGGCGTACGCCAGGGCGCGCAGCGCCGGCTTGTGCAGCTTGGAGACCAGCACGATGGCGTGCACCCGGGTGGGCAGCACCACGTCGTCCGGCTCCTCGGCGGCGGTCAGCTCGTCCGAGACCCGGTCGTAGTGGCGCCGGATGCCCTTCATCATCACGAACAGCACGGCCATCGCGGCGATCGCGATCCAGGCGTGGCCGATCTTGGTGACCAGGACGACGATCAGCACGGCCATCGTCATCACCAGGCCGAAGGCGTTGATCGCCCGGCTGCGCTGCATGTGGCGGCGCTTGGCCGGGTCCTTCTCGCTGCGCAGCAGCCGGGTCCAGTGCCGGATCATGCCGGACTGGCTCATGTTGAACGCGACGAAGACGCCGACGATGTAGAGCTGGATCAGCCGGGTCGGGTCGGCGTCGAAGGCGAGGATCAGCAGGATCGCCGCGATCGCCAGCAGGATGATGCCGTTGGAGAAGGCCAGCCGGTCGCCGCGGGTGTGCAGCTGGCGCGGCAGGTACCGGTCCTGGGCGAGGATCGAGCCGAGCACCGGGAAGCCGTTGAAGGCGGTGTTGGCGGCCAGCACCAGGATCAGGCCGGTGACGGCGGCTACGAAGTAGAAGCCGGGCGTGAAGTTGTTGAACACGGCCTCGCTGATCTGCGCCAGCGCCGTCTTCTGGTGGTAGTCCGGCGAGGCGCCGACGAGCTGCTCGGTCGGGTTCTCGGCCATCTGGACACCGGTCAGCCGGGCCAGCCAGATGATGCCCATGAACATCACGACGGCGATGCTCGCCATCATCAGCAGCGTGGTGGCCGCGTTCTTGCTCTTCGGCTTGCGGAAGGCCGGCACGCCGTTGGAGATCGCCTCCACACCGGTGAGCGCGGCACAGCCGGAGGAGAAGGACTTCAGCAGCAGGAACACCATCGCGAAGCCGGCCAGCGAGTCGTTGCCGGGGGTGGCGGCGAGGTGGAACGTGGAGCTCTCGGCAGGCATGTCCTGGCCGAGCGCGAAGTGCCGGAACACCCCGTAGCCGACCATCCCGATCACGCCGACCATGAAGGCGTAGGTGGGAACGGCGAAGGCGCTTCCGGACTCGCGCACCCCGCGCAGGTTCATGCCCATCAGCAGCACGACCACGACCACCGACAGGACGGTCTCGTGACCGCGCAGCGCGGGCACCGCGGAGACGACGTTGGCGACGCCCGAGGTGGTCGACACGGCCACGGTGAGCACGTAGTCGACCATCAGCGCGCTCGCGACCACCAGGCCGGCAGCCGGCCCGTGGTTGACGGTCGCGACCTCGTAGTCGCCGCCACCGCTGGGGTAGGCATGCACGTTCTGCCGGTAGGAGGCGACCACGGCGAGCATCACGATCGCCACGACGACGCCGATCTGCCAGGAGAAGTGGATCGCCGAGGCGCCCGCGATGGAGAGGGTGAGCAGGATCTCCTCGGGGGCGTACGCGACCGAGGAGAGCGCGTCCGAGGCGAACACGGGCAGCGCGAGCCGCTTGGGGAGAAGCGTCTCGCCCAGCTTGTCGCTGCGTAGGGCGCGCCCGATCAGGATGCGTTTCGGAAGGTCAGTCGGCATAGGCACGTTAAGGAATCGTAGGGGCTCCCAGGTCAAGGCTCCGCCGTTTGTCCCCCCCTTCGTCGCGACTGCTTTCGGTGGACCGGCTAGCGTGTCGGATACGAGTCGGCGGGCAACACTCTGGTTGTCGAGCGTTGTCGGGCCGGCGCCCCCACGATGAACCTCGTCCCGGACGGCCGGGCGGGAAACGGAGCTGAACGGTGTTTGCGCAGGTCAAGGCCCCTTCGGGACGGGTGAGGTAAGCGCCGGTGCACATCGTGATCATGGGCTGCGGCCGCGTGGGTTCCGCCCTCGCCAGAGCACTGGAGAAACAGGGCCACTCGGTGGCCGTGGTCGACCAGGACCCGACCGCGTTCCGTCGGCTGGGCGCCGGATTCAACGGGCGCCGGGTCACCGGCGTCGGCTTCGACCAGGACACCCTGCGCGAGGCGGGCATCGAGGAGGCCGGCGCCTTCGCCGCGGTCTCCAGCGGTGACAACTCCAACATCATCGCCGCGCGGGTGGCCCGGGAGAACTTCGGCGTCGAGAACGTCGCCGCCCGGATCTACGACCCCCGCCGCGCCGAGGTGTACCAGCGCCTGGGCATCCCCACCGTTGCGACGGTCCGCTGGACCGCCGACCAGATGCTGCGCCGACTGCTGCCCAGCGGCGCCGAGCCGCTGTGGCAGGACCCGAGCGGTGGCGTGCAGCTCGCCGAGGTCGCGTACGACCCGCGCTGGATCGGCCACCGGATCAGCAAGCTGGAGGAGGCCTCCGGCGCCCGGGTGGCGTTCGTCACCCGGCTCGGCGAGGGAGTGCTCCCCTCGCCCCAGATGGTGGTGCAGGAGGGCGACCTGGTGCACGTGATGCTGCGCCGGACCGACCTGACGGCCGTCGAGGCCGCGTTCGCGCAGGGGCCGAAGGAGGAGGGTCACTGATGCGGGTCGCCATTGCCGGGGCCGGTGCCGTGGGCCGCTCGATCGCGGGCGAGCTGCTGGAGAACGGCCACGAGGTCCTGCTGATAGACAAGAACCCCAACTCCATCTCGGTGGAGCGGGTCCCGATGGCGGAGTGGCTGCTGGCCGACGCCTGCGAGATCACCTCGCTGGACGAGGCCGCGCTCCAGCGCTGCCACGTGGTCATCGCCGCGACCGGAGACGACAAGGTCAACCTGGTCGTCTCGCTGCTCGCCAAGACCGAGTACGCGGTGCCCCGGGTGGTCGCCCGGGTGAACAACCCCAAGAACGAGTGGCTCTTCAACGAGTCCTGGGGCGTGGACGTGGCCGTCTCCACCCCGCGCCTGATGTCCGCCCTGGTCGAGGAGGCGGTCAGCGTCGGCGACCTCGTCCGCCTGATGCGCTTCAGCCAGGGCAACGCCAACCTGGTCGAGCTGACCCTCGCCTCCGACACCGAGCTCGTCGGCACCCGGGTCGGCGACGTGGCCTGGCCGCAGGACACCGCGCTGGTGACCATCATCCGCGAGGGCCGGGTGCTGGTGCCGGGCAAGGACGACACCCTGGAGGGCGGCGACGAACTGCTCTTCGTCGCCGCGCAGGAGCGCGAGGAGGAGCTGGAGCAGCTGCTCTCGGCCACCTCGGGCGCCCAGTAGCGGGGCCCCTTCGCAGCGGAAGGGCCCGCACCCCTCGCCGGGGTGCGGGCCCTTCCGCTGTTGCCGGGGTCCGGTCCGGGCCGGTCCGGCCGGGAGCGGCTACTTCGCCGGCTCCTCCTCGTCGTCGTCCAGCTGCGCCTTGATCGGCGGCGGCGCCTTCAGCAGGATCTGCCAGGTCACGTACATCGCCAACAGCAGCGGCGGGATGCCGAGGGCGACCTTCAGCCAGCCCAGCAGGTTGACGTTGTGGGTGAAGTACAGCGGGAAGAGGATCACCGGCTTGAGGCCCATGATCAGCACCCAGGCCCAGGTCGCCTTGATGTAGGCGGCCAGGCGGCCCGGGTTCTCCTTGCGCCAGGTGAACATCTCACCGGTGATCGGGCCGAGCATCACCCCGATCATCGGCCAGCGGGCCAGGGCGGAGGCCGCCAGGGCGACGCAGTACCCGACGTTCCAGAGCAGGCCGGGCAGGTAGAAGTCCTCGGCCTTGCCGCTCTTCATCGAGATCCAGGCACCGAGGGCGACGCCGAACACCCCGCTGAAGGCGTGCTGGATGGTCTGCCGCTTCGCCAGCCGGGCCACCACGAACAGGGCGCTCAGGCCCAGCGCGGCCCAGGCCGAGGTGCTGACCTGGTGGGTCAGGTTGTACGTGACGATGAAGACCAGGCCTGGCAGCGTCATGTCGATCATGCCGCGCACTCCGCCGAAGGCCTGGAGCACCGTGTCGGCGGCCTCCTTGGAGGCGGCCTTGCGGGCGGCCTCCGCGTCCGCGGGATCGACAGGCAGGTCGAGCTGGGCGGCGGCCTCGCCGCCTGGCTGGTTGCTCACGCTCATTCGCTCCCGTGTCCGACCGGACGCAGCTCATAGCGGGGGTTGAACAGCACGCGGCGCCCGCGTGCGTGGCTGATCCGGCCGCTGGCGATCAGCCGGCGGCCGGGCTCTATCCCGGCGATCGAGCGACGACCGAGCCAGACCACGTCCAACGCCTCGGTGCCGTCGAAGAGTTCGGCCTCCAGCGCGGGCACCCCCGCCCGAGGCCGGAGCGTCACCGTGCGCAACGTGCCCGCCACGGTGACCAACTGGCGGTCCCCGCAGCCGGCGATCGGTGTGCAGCCGGACTCCGCGGCGCTCTCCTGGCGCAGCTCCTCGGCGTCCAGCTCCTCGGCCGACGAGGTCAGCCGGCTGAGCATGCGGCGGAACCGCCCCTGCGGCTGGCCGCTGCTGTTGTCACCACTCATGTCGGAAGGGTACCGGGTTCGGGCCCCCTGGCGGCAGGCCGTTCAGCCGCCAGGGGCACCCGCGGTCAGCTCTCGAACCGGTATCCCATGCCCGGTTCGGTGATGAAGTGGCGCGGGTGCGAGGGATCGCGCTCCAGCTTGCGGCGCAGCTGGGCGAGGTAGACCCGCAGGTAGTTGGTCTCGGTGCGGTAGGCCGGGCCCCACACCTCCTGCAGCAGCTGGGTCTGGCTGACCAGCCGCCCGGCGTTGCGGACCAGGACCTCCAGCAGGTGCCACTCGGTCGGGGTGAGGCGTACGTCGGCACCATCCCGGTTGACCTTCTTGGCCGCGAGGTCGACGGTGAAGGACTCGGTGACGACCAGCGAGTCGGCCTCCCCGGCCACCGGCTCGGCCCGCCGCACGGCGGCCCGCATCCGGGCCAGCAGCTCGTCCATGCCGAACGGCTTGGTGACGTAGTCGTCGGCGCCGGCGTCCAGCGCCTCGACCTTCTCGTCCGAGGCGTGCCGGGCCGACAGCACGATGATCGGCACCCGGGTCCAGCCGCGCAGACCGCGGATCACCTCGACCCCGTCCATGTCGGGCAGGCCCAGGTCGAGGACGACCACGTCCGGATGGCGGGCCGCGGCCAGCTCCAGGGCGCTCGCGCCGTCATGGGCCGCGTCCACCTCGTACTTGCGGGCCTTGAGGTTGATCACCAGCGCGCGGACGATCTGCGGTTCGTCGTCCACGACGAGGACCCGGGTCATTTACGGGCTCCGCCTTTCAGGCTGTCTGACTTACGGACTGTGGGACTGGCTCTACGACTTCGATGCGGCGTGCGCCCCTCGGGAGGGGCGACGGGCCCGGCCGGCGCGCCGCCGGGTTCTCAGGTGACCAGCTCCGGAAGCGGCTCGCCACCCTCGCCGTCCGGCTCCCCCGGCCCCGGCGGCCGTTCGACCACGGGCAGGCTGACCACCATGGTGAGCCCGCCCCCAGGGGTGTCCTCGGCGGTGACGGTACCGTCCATCGCCTCGACGAAGCCACGCGCCACCGCGAGCCCGAGGCCCACCCCGGCGCCGCGCGGCGCGTCCCCGTACCGCTGGAACGGCGCGAAGATCTTCTCCTTGGCGTCCTCGGGCACGCCCGGGCCGCGGTCCACGATCCGCAGCTCCACCCGGGCCGGCTGCCCCGGCTGCCGCAGCTCGTCGGCCTTGACCAGCACCCGCACCCCGTCCGGGCTGTACTTGACCGCGTTCTCCACCAGGTTGGCCAGCGAGCGCTCCAGCAGCCCGCCGTCGGCCCGCACCATCGGCAGCGTCTCCGGCACCTCCAGCCGGACGGACTCCAGCGGCACCCCGCCGAGCGCGAACGGCACCACCTCGTCCAGGTCGGTCTCCTGGATCAACGGGGTGACCGTCCCGGTCTGCAGGCGGCTCATGTCGAGCAGGTTGTTGATCAGGTGGTCCAGCCGGTCGGCCCCGGCCTCGATGCCGGCCAGCAACTCGGCCTCGTCCTCCGGGTCCCAGTCGACGTCGGCCGAACGCAGCGAGCTCACCGAAGCCTTGATCCCCGCCAGCGGGGTGCGCAGGTCGTGCGAGACAGCGGCCAGCAGAGCGGTCCTGATCCGGTTGCCCTCGGCCTCCCGGCGGGCCTCGGCGGCCTCCCGGGACAGCCGGCGGCGTTCCAGCACCACGGCGGCCTGCGCGGCGAACGCCCCCAGCAGGCGCCGGTCCGCCCCGGGCAGGACCCGGCCGCGCAGCACCAGCGCCAGGCTGTCGCCGACCGGGACGTCCACGTCGGCCTCCTCGGGCCGCTCCGGCGGGCGCGGTCCCGCGGTGGCCACCGGCGCCCAGGCCGCGAGCGGATCGGACCGCTCCAGCAGCGCGGCGCTCTCCTGCCCGAAGGTCTCCCGGACCTGCTCCATCAGCGCGGTCAGCACCCCGTCGCCGTTCGGCGCGCCACGCAGCACCGTGCCGGCCAGCGCGCTGAGCGTCTGCGCCTCGGTCTGGCTGCGGGCCGCCTGCTGGGTGCGCCGCGCCGCGAGGTCCACCACCGACGCCACCGATATGCCGACGATGGTGAATATCGCCACCGCCATGATGTTCTGCGGTTCGTTGATGGTGAAGGTGTGCAGCGGCGGGGTGAAGTAGTAGTTCAGCACCGACGAGGCGACCAGCGCCGAGCCGATCGCCGGCAGCAGCCCGCCGACCAACGCCGCGCACACCGTCAGCGACAGGAACAGCAGCATGTCGGTGGAGAGCCCCAGCCCGCCGATCCCGGTCAGCACGATCGCCAGCACCGGCGGGCCGACCAGCCCGATCAGCCAGCCGGCGACGGTGCGGGTACGGCCCAGGTCGGTGATCCGGCGGACCGGAATCCTGCCGCGCCCGTGCCCGGCGTGTTCGTGGGTGACCATGTGGACGTCGATGTCCCCGGCCTCCCTGGTCACGGTGGTGCCGACGCCCGGCCCGTACAGGTACTGCCAGGCGGGCCGCCGACTGGTGCCCAGCACGATCTGGGTGGCGTTCACGCCCCGGGCGAAGTCCAGCAGCCCGGCGGCCGGGTCGTCGCCGAGGACGGCGTGGAAGGAGCCGCCGAGGCTCTCCACCAACGCGCGCTGCTCGATCAGCGTCTGCGGCGAGCCGGTGCCCACCAGTCCGTCGGAGCGGGAGATGTGCACGGCGAGCAGCTCGCCGCCGGACACCCTGGCGGCGATCCGGGCCGCCCGACGGATCAGCGTCGCCCCCTCCGGCCCGCCGGTCAGACCCACCACGATCCGCTCCCGGGCCTGCCAGGTGCCCTCGATGCCCTGCTCGGCCCGGTACTTCTGGAGGTACTCGTCCACCCGGTCCGCGGTCCACAGCAGCGCCAGCTCGCGCAACGCGGTCAGGTTGCCCGGGCGGAAGTAGTTGGCGAGGGCCGCGTCGATCTTCTCCGGCGCGTACACGTTGCCGTGTGCCAGCCGGCGCCGCAGCGCCTGCGGGGACATGTCCACCAGCTCGATCTGGTCCGCCCGCCGGACCACCTCGTCCGGGACGGTCTCGCGCTGACGCACCCCGGTGATGCCCTCGACGGCGTCGCCGAGCGACTCCAGGTGCTGCACGTTGACCGTGGAGACCACGTCGATCCCGGCCGCCAGCAGCTCCTCGACGTCCTGCCAGCGCTTCTCGTTGCGGCAGCCGGGGACGTTGGTGTGGGCCAGCTCGTCCACCAGGGCCACCTGCGGGCGGCGGGCGAGCACGGCGTCCAGGTCCATCTCGGAGAACCGCGCGCCGCGGTGCACCACCTGCTGCCGCAGCACGACCTCCAGCCCGGCGACCATGTCCGCGGTCCGCCGGCGCCCGTGGTCCTCCACGAACGCGACCACGACGTCCGTGCCACGCTCCTGCCGCCGGTGCGCCTCGGCGAGCATGGCGTACGTCTTGCCGACCCCGGGGGCCGCCCCGAGGTAGATGCGCAGCCTGCCTCGTCCCATGAGCACCATTCTTGATCCGACGCTGCCCGGGTGACACCCCCGGACACCTGTTCCCCTCGCCTTCGAGACTACGGTGTGCGACGCGATTTTCCGCTGATCAGTGCGCTGATCAGGCGGTTTTAGTGGCATATTGACGGTGGACCAGCCACTCGGCGGGGGTCGTTCGGGAGGGCTGGAGGGGGTGGAGGCACCCGAGACCACCCCGGAAACGCGAATAACCCCCATCCGGATTCCGGATGGGGGTTATTCAGAAGAATTGTTCGGCGGCGTCCTACTCTCCCACAGGGTCCCCCCTGCAGTACCATCGGCGCTGTGAGGCTTAGCTTCCGGGTTCGGAATGTAACCGGGCGTTTCCCTCACGCTATGACCACCGAAACACTATGAAACTATCAAACCGACACCCGAAACCGGGCGGGTCGTTGTTTCAGAACAACACAGTGGACGCGAGCAACTGAGGACAAGCCCTCGGCCTATTAGTACCGGTCAACTCCACCCCTCACAGGGCTTCCATATCCGGCCTATCAACCCAGTCGTCTACTGGGAGCC
>NZ_JBSFKF010000004.1:0-24717 GCF_053598415.1 Kitasatospora sp. NPDC001132
AGGAAGATCTTGGTCGATCCCCTGAATAGCAGAGGCACTTCCCTTATCTCGCGCACCCTTGACACCGCCGCCCAGTCCTTAACTTCGTGGCATTGCATGGTCATTGCCGTGCGCCGCCCCGCCTCCCACACGCTCCGCATCCTCGTCGGGGACGGCTCCCGCGCAATGCCGGTGCTGGTCAAGGCCGGGCCCGGGGCCACGTCCGGGCGGGGGCTCGCGATGGTTGACCGCCTCACCCGTGGCCGGTGGGGTGTCACGCCCCTCCCCTTCGGCAAGGTCGTTCACGCCGACCTCTCCACGCCCCACTGACCCCCGCCCGCGCCGCCGGGCCGGCGGCGCGGGCGGGAACACCGACCCACCTCTCCCCACGCGAAGGAGCACCGCCATGCCCTGGCACGAACCCAAGCCTCCCCCGCCGCCCAACCCGCCGCACCCGCCCACGCCCCGGCCGCCGGACCGGTAGCCACCGACCACCAACCACCAACCACCAAGGAGCACCCATGACGTGGGGAACCGACAAGCCCAGCGACGGCAAGCACGGCGGCAAGAAGGATCCGGGCACCACCAAGCCCTCCCCCGACAGCGCCCGCCCCTCCCCTGAGCCGAAGCACCAGAAGAAGGGCGAGAACAACAAGTGACGCATCGACCGGAGCAGGCCGCGAACAGCGCGCTGCTCCGGGCCGTCGAGGCTTCCCTCGACGGCCCGGTCCCCCGCGAGTGGCAGGCGGCCGTCACGGCCGTCCCCCGCCACCACTTCCTCCCCCACCGCATCTGGCTGCAGAACCCCCAAGGCGACTACGAGCCCTGCGACCTCTCCACCGACCACGACCGCTGGTTCGAGGCGGCCTACGCCGACGTCCCGATCGTCACCCAGGTCAACGACGGCACCGCACCCCCCGACCCCGCCGACGCCTGGCCGTCCTCCGCCGCCTCCGCCCCCTCCATCGTCGTCCGCATGCTCCGCGACCTCGACGTCCGCCCCGGCATGAACGTCCTGGAGATCGGCACCGGCACCGGCTGGAACGCCGCTCTCCTGGCCCACCACCTCGGCGCCGGCCACGTCGCCTCCGTCGAGGTCGACTCCGGCATCGCCCGCACGGCCTGGGCGTCCCTCAACGCATCGGGCCTCAACGTCGAAGTGGTCTGCGGGGACGGCGCCGACGGCTGGCCCCTTCGCCAGCCGTACGACCGGATCGTCTCCACCTGCTCCGTCCGCCGCGTCCCGTGGGCCTGGATCGAGCAGACCCGCCCCGGCGGCACCGTCCTCACACCCTGGGACAACCCCATGCTCTGCTGGGGCCTGCTCAAGCTCACCGTCGAACCCGGCCGGGCCCTCGGCCGGTTCAGCCCGCACTCCGCCTTCATGCTCATGCGCGGCCAGCGGCAGGACCTGCGGATCTTCCGCGACATCGTCCGTGACGACCACGTTCCGGAGGAATCCCAGACCTCCCTGTCCCCGTGGAGCATCACCGGCGACAACTGGGAGGCCAGGTTCGCCCTCGGCCTGCACCTCGGCGACGCCTGGACCGCCTGGGACGACGAGCGGCTCTGGGTCGCGACCACCGACACCCGCTCCTGGGCCGCCGTCGACACCGACGGCGACCACCCCACCGTCTGGCAGTACGGCCCCCGCCGCCTCTGGGACGAGGTCGAGGCCGCCCACCGCTGGTGGGAGGAGCGCGGCTGCCCCGGCCCCGAGCGCTTCGGGCTGACCGTCACCGAGGAAGCGCAGTGGGCCTGGCTGGACCGGCCCGCCCAGGTGCTCCCGCTCAGGCGGTGACGGCCGGGCGCTCCGTCGTGGCGATGGTGGCGGAGCCGACGACGCGGGTGCCGTCGTACAGCACCACGGCCTGGCCGGGGGCGATGCCCCGCACCGGGGTGTCCAGCCGGACCCGCAGCTCGCCGTCGACCACCGAGGCGCTCACCGGCACCTCCTCGCCGTGGGCCCGCAGCTGGGCGGTGTAGCGGCCGTCGGCCAGGGGCTCGGTGCCGCACCAGCGGGGGCGGATGGCCGTCAACGCGGTGACGTCGAGTCCCTCGACCGGGCCGACGGTCACGGTGTTGTTGACCGGGGAGATGTCCAGCACGTAGCGCGGCTTGCCGTCGGCCGCCGGGCGGCCGATCCGCAGGCCCTTGCGCTGGCCGATGGTGAAGCCGTACGCGCCGTCGTGCTCGCCGAGCTTGGTGCCGTCGACGTCGAGGATGTCGCCGGTCGCGGTGCCGAGGTGCTTGGCCAGGAAGCCCTGGGTGTCGCCGTCGGCGATGAAGCAGATGTCGTGGCTGTCGGGCTTCTTGGCGACGGCCAGGCCCCGGCGCTCGGCCTCCGCCCGGATCTCCTCCTTGGTGGTGTCACCGAGCGGGAAGAGCGAGTGGGCGAGCTGGTCGGCGTCGAGGACGCCGAGCACATAGGACTGGTCCTTGGCGGCGTCGACGGCGCGGTGCAGTTCGCGCGAGCCGTCGGGCAGGTCGACGATCCGGGCGTAGTGGCCGGTGCAGACGGCGTCGAAGCCCAGCGCGATCGCCTTGTCCAGCAGCGCCGCGAACTTGATCTTCTCGTTGCAGCGCAGGCACGGGTTGGGGGTGCGCCCGGCCGCGTACTCGGCGACGAAGTCGTCGATCACGTCCTCGCGGAAGCGCTCGGCGAGGTCCCAGACGTAGAAGGGGATGCCGATCACGTCGGCCGCCCGCCAGGCGTCCCGGGAGTCCTCGATGGTGCAGCAGCCGCGGGCGCCGGTCCGGAAGGACTGCGGGTTGGCGGAGAGCGCCAGGTGGACGCCGGTCACCTCGTGCCCGGCTTCGACGGCGCGGGCGGCGGCGACGGCGGAGTCGACTCCGCCGGACATCGCCGCGAGCACCCGCAGGCGGCCGGTGGACGGAGTGGTCGGGGCCCCAGGGAAGTCAGTCATGGTGACTACAAGCGTACGGGGCTCCCGTACATGCCCTACCGCCGGACCGAGGCCAGCCCCGCGTTGCGCGCCCGCTGCACGGCGGGCCCGATGGCCTGCGCCAGCGCCGTGACGTCCTCGCGCACCGAGGTGTGCCCGAGCGAGAACCGCAGCGAGGCGCGCGCCAGCAGCGGGTCGACGCCCATGGCGAGCAGCACGTGGCTGGGCTGCGGCACCCCGGCCGAGCACGCCGAGCCGGTGGAGCACTCGATGCCCTGGGCGTCCAGCAGCATCAGCAGCGCGTCGCCCTCGCAGCCGGGGAAGGAGAAGTGCGCGTTGGCGGGCAGCCGGCCCTCGGCCGTCGGGTCGCCGTTGAGGATCGCGTCCGGGACGGCGGCCAGCACCGAGGCCACCAGCTCGTCGCGCAGCGCGCCCAGCGTGACGGCGTGCTCGGCCCGCCGCTCCACGGCGAGCGCCGCGGCGGCCGCGAAGCCGGCCGCGCCGGGGGCGTCCAGGGTGCCGGAGCGCACGTCGCGCTCCTGCCCGCCACCGTGCAGCAGCGGTACGGGTGAGGCGCCCCGGGAGAGCAGCAGCGCGCCGATGCCAAACGGGCCGCCGATCTTGTGCCCGGTGACGGTGAGCGCGGTGAGGCCGGACTCGGCGAAGGAGACCGGGACCTGACCGAGCGCCTGCACCGCGTCGGCGTGCACCGGGATGCCGTGCTCGGCCGCCACTGCGGTCAGTTCGCGGACCGGCTGGACGGTGCCGACCTCGTTGTTGGCCCACATCACGGTGACCAGCGCCACGGCGGCCGGGTCCCGTTCGATCGCCTCGCGCAGCGCCTCGGGGTGCACCCGCCCGTACTCGTCCACCGGCAGGTACTCGACGTCGGCGCCCTCGTGCTCGGAGAGCCAGTGCACCGCGTCCAGCACCGCGTGGTGCTCGACCGGGCTGCACAGCACCCGGGTTCGGGCCGGGTCGGCGTCCCGGCGGGCCCAGTACAGGCCCTTGACCGCCAGGTTGTCGGACTCGGTGCCGCCGCCGGTGAACACGATCTCGCTGGGGCGGGCGCCCAGCGAGTCGGCCAGCGATTCTCGGGACTCCTCGACCACCCGGCGGGCCCGGCGGCCGGCGGCGTGCAGGGCCGAGGCGTTGCCGACCACCCCCAGGTGCGCCGTCATCGCGGCGATCGCCTCGGGCAGCATCGGCGTGGTCGCCGCATGGTCCAGGTATGGCATAACCATCCGATTGTAGAGCGCCCCGTCGCGCGCTCCTCCAGCCCTACGGACCGATCAGGCCAACGGCCGCGCACGCCCCGGGCCGGGGTCGGCGCACCGCTACTACCGGACGGCCGGCGCACCACTACCGGACGGCCGGCGCACCACTACCGGACGGCCGGCGCACCGCTGCCGGACGGCCGCGTCCGGCACTGGTTTGCACCACTGCGCCACCCAGCGGTTAGCCTGACGCCACCAGTCAGCCGGATCCACGGGGAACGCCATGTCGCAGTCGGTCGACCGCGCGCTGACCCTGCTCGACGCACTCGGCGACGCGCCGCTCTCGCTGGAGCAGGCCGCCAGCAGCCTCGGGGTGCACAAGTCCACCGCCCTGCGGCTGCTGCGCACCCTGGAGGAGCACGGCTTCGCCCGCCGCCAGCCGGACCTGCGCTACCGGATCGGCGGCCGGGTGCTCTCGCTGGCCCACCGCGCGCTGGAGGACTTCGACGTCCGGCAGGTCGCCGCGCCGTACCTGGCCGCGCTCAACGCCCGCTGCGGCTACACCGTCCGGCTGGCCGTGCTGCACGACGGCGAGGTGCTCTACCTGGACGAGGTGGCCGGGCCGCCGGGTGCGGAGCCGTCCCGGATCGGGCGCCGGGCCCCGGTCGACGGGACGGCGGTCGGCCGGGTGCTGCTCGCCGGGCTGGCCGCGGACGGCGAGCGCGAGGAGCCCGAGCTGGCGGCGGTGCGCCGCCGGGGCTGGGCGGCCGAGTCCTGGGAGCACCGGGAGCCGGTGACCTGCGTGGCCGCGCCGGTCGCGGGCAGCGGCGGGCGGACGGTGGCGGCCTGCGCGCTGAGCGCCCCGGCGAGCGAGGTGCCGCCGGCCGAACTGGCCCGGATGGTGCCGGAACTGCTCTGCACCGCCGAGGCGATCTCGCTCGCGTACGGCGGCTCGCCTACTCCTCGCTGGTGCGAGAACCGTTGCGGTGCCAGGCCCGCGGGGCACGCCAGCCGTACTTCAGCGCGAGCATCCGCAGCCCGAAGGCGGTGAGCGCGGCCGCGGTGCCGGTCACGCCGGTGAGCCGGTTCGCGCCGATCAGCAGCGCGACCACGGTGGCGCCGACCAGGGCCGGGACGGCGTAGATCTCGCGGTCCCAGCGCAGCAGCGAGGGGATCTCCCCGGCCAGCACGTCGCGGATCACGCCACCACCGGCGGCGGTCACCATGCCGAGCGCGATCGCCGCGACCGCGCCGAGGCCGAAGTCGTGCGCCTTGGCGGTGCCGGTCACGCAGAACAGCCCGAGCCCGAGCGCGTCCAGGGTCTGCACGGCCCGGTTGATCCGCTCGACCTCCGGGTGCAGGAAGAACACCACCAGCCCGGCGGCGAGCGGGGTCAGGAAGTAGCCGAGGTTGGTGAACGCGGCGACCGGGGTGGCCCCGATGACCAGGTCGCGCATCACCCCGCCGCCGAGGGCCGTGGCCTCGGCCAGCACACAGATCCCGAAGATGTCCATGTTCTTGCGGACGGCGAGCAGGCCCCCGGAGAGGGCGAAGACGAATATGCCGACGAGGTCCAGCGACTGCTGCACGTCGGACGGGAAGAGCTGGGATGTCACCGTCCATGTGTACCCGATGTCCCGGAGTGCTCCGGAAAACGCTCATGATCCGGATACGGCCGTCTCGACGAGGAGGCCGCCCGCCCCGGAGTCCCGGGTGGGCGGCCTCTTCGCGTCGAAGGCCTCAGGCCGTGGCGTCGGCCGGGGCGTTCTCCGGGCTGTGCTAGTCGTTCCCCTCGCTGCGCTCGGGGAAGTGGCACGCCACCTGGTGCCCGGTCCCGAGCGTCACCAGCGGCGGCTCCTGGCTCGCGCACACGTCCTGCGCCTTCCAGCACCGGGTGCGGAAGCGGCAGCCGCTGGGCGGGTTGATCGGCGAGGGGACGTCGCCCTTGAGCAGGATGCGCTCGCGGCCCGCGCGCTGGCGGCGGCGCGGGTCGGGGACGGGCACGGCGGACATCAGCGCGGTGGTGTACGGGTGCTTCGGGCTGCGGTAGAGCGAGTCCCGGTCGGCGATCTCCACGATCTTGCCGAGGTACATCACCGCGACCCGGTCCGAGACGTGCCGGACCACCGAGAGGTCGTGCGCGATGATCAGGTAGGTCAGCCCGAGCTCCTCCTGGAGGTCGTCCAGCAGGTTGACCACCTGTGCCTGGATCGAGACGTCCAGCGCGGAGACCGGCTCGTCCGCGACGATCATCTTCGGCTTCAGCGCGAGCGCCCGGGCGATGCCGATGCGCTGGCGCTGGCCGCCGGAGAACTCGTGCGGGTAGCGGTTGTAGTGCTCGGGGCTGAGCCCGCACAGCTCCAGCAGCTCCTGGACGGCCTTCTTGAGGCCGCCCTCCGGCACCGCGTCCTGGAGCCTGAACGGCGCGCCGACGATGGTGCCGACGGTGTGCCGCGGGTTCAGCGAGGAGTACGGGTCCTGGAAGATCATCTGGATGTCGCGGCGCAGCGGCCGCATCGCCCCGACGCTCAGGTGGGTGATGTCGGTGCCCTCGAACTCGATGGTCCCGCCGGTCGGTTCGTCGAGCCGGGTGACGAGTCGGCCCATGGTCGACTTGCCGCAGCCGGACTCGCCCACGACACCCAGGGTCTCGCCGGCGTTGACCGTGAAGTCGATGCCGTCGACGGCCCGCACCGCGCCGGTCTGGCGCCGCATCAGTCCGCTGCGGATCGGGAAGTGCCGGGTCAGACCGGCCACCTTCAGCAGCGGCTCGCGGCCGGGGGCGGGGGCCGGCGACGGGATCGAAGCCGCCTGAGTGTCCGTCATCGGTTCTCTCCAGAAAGGTGGTACGAGGCCGGGCTCACAGCCGGGGCGCGATCTCTTCGGCGAAGATGCGGTGCCGCTCGCCGGCCGCCAGGTGGCAGGCCGCGAAGTGCCCGGGCGCGGCCTCGGCCAGCACCGGGGTCTCGCTCGTGGAGCGCCCGTCGGTCAGGGCGGCGTACGGGCAGCGCGGGTGGAACGCGCAGCCGGACGGCACGTTGATCAGGCTGGGCGGGGTGCCCTTGACCGGCACCAGCCGGTCCTGGAGCTCCCGGTCCAGTCGCGGCATCGAGCCCAGCAGGCCCCAGGTGTAGGGGTGTTCGGGCGCGTCGAAGAGGGTCTCGGCCGGTCCGCGCTCGACGCACTTGCCGCCGTACATGACCAGGACGTCGTCGGCCAGTTCGGCGACCACCCCGAGGTCGTGGGTGATGATGATGACGGCGGAGCCGAACTCCTCCTGGAGGTCGCGGATGAGGTCCAGGATCTGCGCCTGGACGGTGACGTCCAGGGCCGTGGTGGGCTCGTCGGCGATCAGCAGCGAGGGGTCGTTGACCAGCGCCATGGCGATCATCGCGCGCTGGCGCATGCCGCCGGAGAACTGGTGCGGGTAGTCGTCCACCCGGCGGTCGGGCTGCGGGATGCCGACCCGGTCGAGCATCTCGACGGCGCGGGCCCGGGCCTGCTTCCTGGAGGCCTGGGGGTGGTGCACCCGGTAGGCCTCGACGATCTGCTGCCCCACCGTGTAGTAGGGGTGCATCGCGGTCAGCGGGTCCTGGAAGATCATCGCCAGTTCGCGGCCGCGCAGTTGGCGCACCCGGTCCGGGCCGGCCGCGATCAGGTCCTCGCCGTTCAGCCGGATCTCGCCGCTGATCCGGGCCCGCTTGGAGCGGTGCAGGCCCATGATGCCCAGCGAGGTGACGGACTTGCCGGAGCCGGACTCGCCGACGATGCCGAGGGTGCGCCCCTTGTGCAGGTCGAAGCTGACCCCGTCCACCGAGCGGACCAGGCCGTCGTCGGTGTCGAAGTGGATCCGCAGGTCGCGCACGGAGAGGAAGGGGTCGCCGGACGGGCTCTGCGCGGCGTCCGCCGGGGTCTTCTGGAGGTCGGTCACGAGAGCCTCACCCGGGGGTCGACGAGGGCGTACAGGAGGTCGACCACGAGGTTGCAGACGACGATGAAGAAGGCGGCGAGCAGGGTGACGCCGAGGATCTTGGGCAGGTCGTTGTCGGTGATCGCCTGGACGGCGAACTGGCCGACGCCCTGGAGCGAGAAGACCTGCTCGGTGATCAGCGCGCCGCCGAGCAGCAGCCCGAGGTCCATGCCGAAGATCGTGACGATCGGGGTGAGCGCGGCGCGCAGCCCGTGCCGGGCGACGACCTTGCTCTCGGCCAGGCCCTTGGCCCGGGCGGTGCGGATGTAGTCCTCGCTCATCGTCTCCAGCATCCCGGCGCGGGTGAGCCGGGCGTAGAGCGCGGAGTAGAGGAAGGCCAGCGAGATCCACGGCAGGATCAGGTTGCGGGCCCACATCAGCGGGTTGTCCGTGAAGTCCACGTACTGCAGGTTGTCCAGGATCGGCCACTCGTAGCTGAACAGCGTGAGCAGCAGCGCGCCGGTGAAGAAGACCGGCAGCGAGACGCCGGCGAGCGCGATGCCCATGGAGAGCCGGTCGAAGATCGACTTCGGCTTGAGGGCGGAGACGACGCCGGTGGCGACGCCGGAGACCAGCCAGAGCACGGCCGCGCCGGCGGCGAGCGAGATGGTCGTCGGGATCCGCTTGGACAGCTCGGGCCAGACTTCGAGGTGGTTCTTGAAGGAGTAGCCGAAGCAGGGCACGTGGCAGGTGGCCGGTTCCGGCCCGAAGTTGTACTCGGCGCCGGCGACCAGGCCCTTGAGGAACTTCCAGTACTGGGCGTACAGCGGCTGGTCGAGGCCGAGGTTCTGCTTGACCGCCGCGATCGTCTCGGGGGACGGGCTCTTCCCGATGAACTGGGCGGCCAGTTGGTCGGCCGTCTCACCGGCGATGCGCGGGAGCAGGAAGAAGATCGCGAAGGTGACGGCGCTGACGACCAGCAGCAGCACCAGGGCCGCGAGGATCCTGCGGATGATGTAGGCAAACACAGTTGGGCGGCTCCGGCGGCCCGCCGCCGTCCGGGATCTTCCGGACGGCGGCGGGCGCCGCTGCCTTCACCTGCCTTCAGGGATGCGGAGCCAGGCTCTTACTTGGTGGTGCCGATGTTCAGGTAGTCGTACTGACCCGAGTACGCCGACGTGGAGGCCAGGTTGGTGGCGTTGGACGGGCGGTACAGGAAGACCTTGAAGTAGGTCAGCGGGACGTAGACCGCCTGGTCCATGACCTTCTTGTCGATGTCCGCGTAGATCTTCTCGCGGGCCGCCTTGTCCGGGTTGACGGCGACGTCGTCGATCAGCTTGTTGACCGCCGGGTCGTCCAGCTGGGCCAGGTTGTTGTTGCCGGTGTCCTTGACCGCGCGGCCGTCGACGATCTGCTGGAGGAAGCCGTAGCCGGTCGGCCAGTCGGCGCCCCACTGCATCATCATCAGGCCGATGTTGTGCTCCGCCGCGAACTTCGGCGAACCGGCGTTGTCGGTCAGGTACTTGGACGACGGGTACTGCTGGATCTCGGCGTTGATGCCGATCTTCTTCAGCGCGGCCTGGATCGAGGTCGCGGCGGCGATCTCGGTGGAGCGCTCGGTGCGGGCCGAGATGACGGTGTTGAAGCCGCCCTCCTTGCCGCAGGCCTTCAGGGCGCTCTTGGCCTTGGCCTCGTCGCCCTTGTTGTCCTTGGTCTCCCAGGTGTTGAAGTCCTGGTGGCCCGGGATGTCCGGCGGGAGGACGGTGTTGGCGATCTGGCCGCGGATCGGGCCGCCGACGGCGGTCTGCACCGAGACCTTGTCGATCGCGTACTGGACGGCCTTGCGGCACTCGATGTTGTCGAACGGCGCGAGCTTGGAGTTCATCGCCAGGTAGACCAGCCGGCCGCCGTAGGCGTTGTCGGTGTTGGCCTTGAGCTTCGGGTCCTGGAGGATCTGCGCCTGGGTCTGCGGGTCGACACCGGTGCCGCCGAGGTCGACCTGGGCGTTGCCGGCCAGCAGGTCCTTGTCGATGGTGGCCTGGTCGATGTTGAACCGGAGCACGATCTTGTCGCCGAGCTGCTTGCGGATCGGGTCGGTGCTCTTGTCCCAGGTCGGGTTCGGCACCAGGACGGCCTGCTTGCCGTCCTCGTAGGACTCGAACTTGTAGGAGCCCGAGGACACGATGTGCTTGACGTAGTCGGCGCCGGTGTCCTTCGCCTGCGGGACCGGAGCGGTCTGCGGCGTGGCGACCAGGTAGTCGAAGTCCGCGAACGGGTGCTGGAGGTGGAAGACGATGGTGAGGTCGTCGGGCGTCTGGATCGAGTCGAGGCCGCCCTCCTTGTCCTTGAACGGACCCTGGTACGGCGTCGGGTTGTCCACCAGCAGGTTGCGGAAGTACGTCGGGCCGTTGGTGAGCACGTCCGTGAAGTTGGAGCGCTCGACGGCGTACTTGACGTCCTTCGAGGTGATCGGGGTGCCGTCGTCGTACTTCAGGCCCGCACGCAGCTTGTACGTCCAGGTCAGGCCGTCCGCGCTCGGCTTGCCCTCCGACTCGGCCAGGTCCGGGACGATCTTGTTGCCCTCCTCGCCCGGCGCCGGGTTGAAGGTGGTCAGCGAACGGGCGTACAGGCGCGAGAAGTTGTAGATGTACGCGTAGTACGTGTTGCCCGGGTCGAGCGAGTCCGGGGTGCCCTTCATCTCGAAGGTCACCGTCCCGCCCTTCTTGTCCGAGGCGTTGACGATGCTCTTGGTGGCCGCGTTGGCGCCGCCCCCGGCGGAGCCGGAGGCCGAGGAGGAGCCGCCGCTCTTCGACGAGCTGGTGCAACCGGTCACGACCAGGACCGCGGCGGCAGCCGCCGCGGTCAGGGCGACGGTACGGGACCTACGCATGGGTGAGATCAACCCCTTGGGGATGTGGAGGCGGTGGAAGGTCCTGACGTGGAATCATTCGATCAGTCAGCGGTGTTCGATGACGCCCGGTCAGTTGCTCTTGGGATCGAGGG
Organism: Kitasatospora sp. NPDC001132; assembly: GCF_053598415.1. NCBI lineage: Bacteria > Bacillati > Actinomycetota > Actinomycetes > Kitasatosporales > Streptomycetaceae > Kitasatospora > Kitasatospora sp. NPDC001132. The sequence continues at coordinate 11,016 of NZ_JBSFKF010000004.1, forward strand.
CGTCGCGCAGGCCGTCGCCGAGCAGGTTGAAGGCGAGCACGGTGACGAAGATCGCCAGGCCGGGGACCACCATGTACTGGGGGTCCACCTGGTAGTACCGGATCGCGTCCTGGAGCATCCCGCCCCAGGAGGCCTGCGGGGGCTGGATGCCGACGCCGAGGAAGCTCAGCCCGGCCTCGAAGAGGATGTTGGTCGGGATCAGCAGGGTCGAGTAGACCAGGATCGGACCGACCAGGTTGGGCAACAGTTCCTTGAACAGGATGAACGGGCCGCGGGCACCCAGACTGCGGGCCGCGTGGACGAACTCGCGCTCGCGCAGCGAGAGCGTCTGGCCGCGCACGATCCGGCCCATGTAGGGCCAGTTGAAGAAGCCGATCACGAAGATCAGCACCAGGATGTGCAGCGGCAGGCCGTGCAGGCCGAACGCACCGCCCTGGAGCGAGGTCGAGATCGCGATGGCGAACAGCAGCAGCGGGAACGCCAGGAAGACGTCCATCACCCGGCTGATCACGGTGTCGACCCAACCGCCGTAGTAGCCGGCCATGATGCCGAGCACGGTGCCGATGGTGTTGGACAGGACGGTCGCGCCGAAGGCGACCAGCAGGGAGACCCAGGAGCCCTCGATGACGCGGGTGAGCAGGTCACGGCCCTGCAGCGGGTCGATGCCGAGCGGGTGGTCCGCGCTCATGCCGCCCCAGTCGCCGAACGGCAGGCCACCGAGGTCGGCGTCCAGCAGGTCCTGGTGGAGGGCGTCCGGGTCGAGCCCGAACAACGACTCGATCGGCTTCGCCAGCAGGGCGAGCAGGATCAGCAGGATCACCACGACGCCGCCGGCGACGGCGGCCTTGTCCCGCTTGAAGCGGGTCCAGGCGATCTGGCCGAGGGAGCGGCCCTCGATCTTCTTGGCCGGGCTCTCGGCGGCTGGTGCCTCCGGTTCGTTCCCGGCGGTGGTCACGGATGCGGTCATGGTCAGTTGGTCCCCTCGCCGACGGTGGCCGGCCCACGGGTGCCGGTCGCCGGCTTCGGCGGTGCGGCTGCGGACGTGCGGAAGTGCTGTGGAGGAGCGGTCTTGACGGCAGCGCGTGGTGCACGGGCACTGCCACCACGCGGGATGGGCGTCGCGTGGGCGGGGCTGTCGGCGTGCGCGCTCACCTTTGTGGGGTTCCAGCACGCGCGGTGCGTTGCGCAGAACTCTCTGCCATCCGAACTGACTTGCGCCAGCCCTGCCAACCGACAGATGCCCAACTGTGATCTGCGCACATGCACTTCCCCGATCTTCGGCATATACCTCTTCACATAGCTGTTACTGCCATGTCAAGATGATCTGAGCACACATCCGGAAATTCGTCCGGAAAGCATCGAAGCCGACTTGATGGACAATCAAGTCGGCTTCGCGGAACGGGTTTTGGGATCAGTGCCCGGGGTAGCCGGGCCACGGCCGCTGCGGCTGCTGCTGCCAGCCCTGGGCCGGCGGCTGGGTGCCGTACGCGTAACCCGGCATCGACTGCCCGGGGTACGGCGGCGGGGGCACCGGCGGGTACGGGCCGGTCGGCGGGCGCCCCGCCTCCCGGTCGAAGAACGGCCGCGCGTTGGCGCGCATCCACAGCGCCACCGGGTCGTACTCATCCGACATCGCCACCGTGGACACCGCGAGCCCCTCGGGGGCCACCGCGATCGCGCGCTGCATCAGCGCCCGCACCGCCTCCACGGCCGGCGGCGAACTCTCGTACAGGTCAAGGCCGATGGCCAGGTACGGCTCCCCCACCGCGGGCTGCACCCAGGCCCGGCGCAGCGCCCGCACCGGACGCACCTCGACGGCCTGCCGCTCCAGCAGTGCGAAGAACGGCTGGGCGTTCAGCTGCGGCTCGCTCAGCTTCAACGGTCCCGCCGGCAGCCGGTCCAGGCCCGCGGCGATCCGCCGGAGGTCCGCCCAGGGCACCCCGACGCCGCCGCCGGGCGCGTGCGGGTTGAGCCACAGGCCCCAGCGGGTGCGGTACAGCGAGGCCGCGATCTCCCGGCCCGAGACCACCTCGTGGGCCCGCGCCCAGCCGGAGGCGGTCAGCTGCTCGGACGAGGTGACGGCCGGCGCGTAGCCGTGGCCGCTGATCTCCATGTTCCCGTACTGGGCGTCCGGGCTGCCCGGCGTGCCGTGCCACAGCAGCATCCAGACCTGGCCGTCCGCCAGCGCGTGCAGCAGCCGCTCGTACGCGTCGTAGCGCTCCGGCGCGACATCGCGCAGGGCGCGCTCCAACGCGCCGGGATCAGCTCCCGGGCGCCCGGCCGGTGCCTGGCCCCAGGGCCCCGGCACACCGCCCGCTCCCGTTCCCGCACTCATGCGCCCACCTCGCCGCGCCTCTTTCCCTCAACCCGCCGACCCGTCGGCCGTCTGCACGCACCCTATGGCGCGGCACCGGCCACCGCCACGGCGACGTGCCTTTGATACGGACCCCGCTCAGACCCGCGCGTAGAACGGCTGCACCCGGGTGAGCAGCCACTCGACCACCGGGTCGTCGGCGAGGTCGAGCAGTACGAGGTGGACGCCGCCGGGCAGCGGCGCGGTTCCCAGGGCTCGCCCGAGTGCCTCGTTCACCGCGGCCGGATCGGCCGGTGCCGCCGGGTCCAGCTGGACGCCCACGAACATCACGGTCGGCTCGCCCTCGATGCTGGCCAGCGCCCTGCGGGCGGTCAGCACCCCGGGCAGCGCCGACAGTTCGCTCCGGCAGGCGGCCAGGAAGTGCTCCGGGTCCTCGCCCGGCACCGGCTCGCGCAGCGCCACCCGCCCGCCGGTCGGCTCCGACGCGTCGCCGGCGCCCTCCCAGCGGTCCGCGCGCGGACCGCGGCGCAGCTCGGCGACCCCCTGCGGCGGCACCGGGATGCCCACCGCCGCCTCCGGGTTCACCGCGATGCCCAGGCCCAGCGGCAGCCCGCGGGCGAACTCCCACACCGGTGCGATCGCGAAGGCCATCCCCGGCGCCTGCTGGAGGAACACCTCCTGCGAGGAGAACACCGGCACGTACGGGTCGCCGCCCAGCTCGATGGTCGGCAGGTCCAGCGACTGCCCCTGCGGGTCGGCCCCGGCCGGCAGCGGCACCCACACCTGGCTGCGCGCCAGCACCTCGATCACCCGCGGCGTCGCGCCCGGGTCCCCCAGGGCCGCGGTCAGCACCTGCTCCAGCTCGTTGGCCGGCCAGGAGCCGCCCGCCGGCGCCTCCTCCGGTCCGCCCCACCCCTGCTGCTGCTCCACCGGGTACCCCATGCGCCGCCGATTCCGCCCTCTGCCGGTCGGCCGCCCACTGCTGCGCCGACGCGCAGCAGTCTAGGGCCCCGGGGCCTTCCTCTTTAGGGCTCGTGTTCGGGTGCCGTCCGGGGCCCGGCCCGGCCTCGCGTCCGGGTGCCGTCCGGGGCCCGTGTCCGGATACCGCGCGGTGTGACCGGGTCCCCCCTCCCCTCGTCGCCCGGGACGTGCCATGATGTGCCCGTCCGACGGCATGCGCCGCGGGCCCCTACAACTCCACACCGGCCGCTCGAACCCGCGCGGGAGAGCCCGGAGTGCCGCTCAGGCACAGCCGGCGCCGAAGGAGCAAGTCCTCCCCGGAATCTCTCAGGCACCCCTACCGCACGGGTTAGGCACATCTGGAAAGCGGCGCACGGCCCTGTCGTACGCCCACCCACGGTGCAAGCCGCCATGCTGTCCCCCAAGCTGGAAACGGCTGCGGGCGGCGGGGCGGTGAAGCTCTCAGGTTCGACGACAGATGGGGAGACCCACGCCGCCGCATGCCCGCGCGCAGGGTCGGCCCCCGAGCGGGTCCGATCCGGTGCGTGCACCCCTGAGTGCCCCGACCGAGGAGTTCCTGGCCATGTCGTCCCTCCGCCTGACCGCGCTCGACGCGCTGCACCGCGCCCTCGGCGCGACCATGACCGACTTCGCCGGCTGGGACATGCCGCTGCGCTACGGCAGCGAGCGCGAGGAGCACCTCGCCGTCCGCACCAAGGCCGGCCTGTTCGACCTCTCGCACATGGGCGAGATCACCGTCACCGGCCCGCAGGCCGGCGAGATGCTGGACCACGCGCTGGTCGGCTTCGTCTCCGCGCTCGGCGTGCTGCGCGCCCGCTACACCATGATCTGCGCCGAGGACGGCGGCATCCTGGACGACCTGATCGTCTACCGCCTGCGCGAGGACGCCTTCCTGGTCGTCGCCAACGCCTCGAACGCCCAGCTGGTCCTCGACGAGCTGATCGCCCGCGCCAAGGGCTTCGACGCCGTCGTCACCGACGACCGCGACACCTACGCTCTGATCGCCGTCCAGGGCCCGGAGGCCACCGGCATCCTGGCGAAGACCACCGACGCCGACCTGCCCGGCCTGAAGTACTACGCGATCCTCCCGGCCCAGGTGGCCGGCCGCGACGTGCTGCTCGCCCGCACCGGCTACACCGGCGAGGACGGCTTCGAGATCTTCTGCCACCCGGTCGACGCCGAGCCCGTCTGGCAGGCGCTGACCGCCGCCGGCGAGGGCCACGGCCTGATCCCGTGCGGCCTGTCCTGCCGCGACACGCTGCGCCTGGAGGCCGGCATGCCGCTGTACGGGCACGAGCTGTCCACCGACCTGACCCCGTTCGACGCCGGCCTGGGCCGGGTCGTCCGCTTCGACAAGACCACCAACGAGGGCGCCTTCATCGGCCGCAAGGCGCTGGAGCAGGCCGCCGCCGCGGCCGAGACCAACCCGCCGAAGAAGCTGGTCGGCCTGGTCTCCGAGGGCAAGCGGGTGCCGCGCGCCGAGTACACCGTGGTCTCCACCGAGGGCGAGCCGATCGGCCGGATCACCTCCGGCGCGCCGTCCCCGACGCTCGGCCGGCCGATCGCGATGGCCTACGTCGACGCCGCCCACGCGGAGCCCGGCACCACCGTCGCGGTGGACGTCCGCGGCAAGCACGAGCCCGTCCAGGTCGTGGCGCTGCCGTTCTACAAGCGCGCCCGCTGAGCCTTCGTCCCGCCCCCGTTTTTCCCATACACGCACGTCGCAGCCGTCCGCGCGGCGGCCCGCTTCGTCGTGCCCGCTTCCCATCCTGGAGAATGACGCCATGAGCAACCCCCAGCACCTGCAGTACACCAAGGAGCACGAGTGGCTGACGGCCGCCGAGGACGGTGTCTCCACGGTCGGCATCACCGAGCACGCCGCCACCGCGCTCGGTGACATCGTCTACGTGCAGCTGCCCGCGGTCGGCGACACCGTGACCGCCGGTGAGACCTGCGGCGAGCTGGAGTCCACCAAGTCGGTCAGCGACCTGTTCTCCCCGGCGACCGGCGAGGTCACCGAGATCAACCAGGACGTCATCGACGACCCGGCCTCCGTGAACGCGGACCCGTTCGGGAGCGCCTGGCTGTTCAAGGTGCGCGTCGAGGCCACCGACACGCTGCTCAGCGCGGACGAGTACACCGCCTTCATCGGCGGCTGACCAGCCCGTGACCGGGCGGGCCGCTCGCCGGCCCGCCCCCACCGTCCCTCCGCTCTCCTCCACCGGGAAGACCACACCATGACGGTTCTCAACCAGTCCCTGCACGCCCTCGACCCGGAGATCGCCGCCGCGGTCGACGCCGAGCTGCACCGCCAGCAGACCACCCTGGAGATGATCGCCTCCGAGAACTTCGCCCCGGTGGCGGTCATGGAGGCGCAGGGTTCGGTCCTCACCAACAAGTACGCGGAGGGCTACCCCGGCCGCCGCTACTACGGCGGCTGCGAGCACGTCGACGTGGTCGAGCAGATCGCGATCGACCGCATCAAGGCCCTGTTCGGCGCCGAGCACGCCAACGTCCAGCCGCACTCGGGCGCGCAGGCCAACGCCGCCGCGATGTTCGCGCTGATCCAGCCGGGCGACACCATCCTGGGCCTGAGCCTGGCCCACGGTGGCCACCTGACCCACGGCATGAAGATCAACTTCTCCGGCAAGCTCTACAACGTGGCCGCGTACCACGTGGACGAGAAGACCGGCCAGGTCGACATGGCCGAGGTCGAGCGCCTCGCCAAGGAGCACCAGCCGAAGCTGATCATCGCCGGCTGGTCGGCCTACCCGCGCCAGCTCGACTTCGCCGCGTTCCGCCGGATCGCCGACGAGGTCGGCGCGCTGCTCATGGTGGACATGGCGCACTTCGCCGGCCTGGTGGCCGCCGGGCTGCACCCGAACCCGGTGCCGTACGCGGACGTGGTCACCACCACCACCCACAAGACCCTGGGCGGCCCGCGCGGCGGCGTCATCCTGTCCAAGGCCGAGCTCGCCAAGAAGATCAACTCCGCGGTCTTCCCCGGCCAGCAGGGCGGCCCGCTGGAGCACGTGATCGCCGGCAAGGCGGTCGCCTTCAAGATCGCGGCCTCGGAGGAGTTCAAGGAGCGCCAGCAGCGCACCCTGGACGGCGCCCGCATCCTCGCCGAGCGCCTGCTCCAGGCCGACGTGGCCGAGGCCGGCGCCAGCGTGCTGTCCGGCGGCACCGACGTCCACCTGGTCCTGGTCGACCTGCGCAACAGCCAGCTCGACGGCCAGCAGGCCGAGGACCGGCTGCACGAGGTCGGCATCACCGTCAACCGCAACGCGATCCCGAACGACCCGCGCCCGCCGATGGTCACCTCGGGCCTGCGCATCGGCACCCCGGCCCTGGCCACCCGCGGCTTCCAGGCCGAGGACTTCCGCGAGGTCGCCGACATCATCGCCGAGGCGCTCAAGCCCGCCTTCGACGAGACCGTCGCCGCCGCCCTCAAGGCCCGGGTCACCGCCCTGGCCGACAAGTACCCGCTGTACCCCAACCTGGCCAACCAGGAGTAGTCCTTCCGGGGCCCGGTCGGGCTCAGGATCAGGTGACCGGCCTCACCCCGCCGGCGTACCTGGGGACCCCGGGGCACCGCGCACACTGGACAGTGCGTGCGGTGCCCCGTCCCGTGTCAGCCCTCCCCTGCCTGCAAGTCCTTCCACGAGACCAGACAAGGACGTCCCCCGTGGCCATCAGCGTCTTCGACCTCTTCTCCATCGGCATCGGCCCGTCGAGCTCCCACACCGTGGGCCCGATGCGCGCCGCCCGGATGTTCGCCCGCCGACTGCGCTCCGAAGGCCTGCTGGACGGGGTCACCGGCGTGCGCGCCGAACTGTACGGCTCGCTCGGCGCCACCGGCCACGGCCACGGCACCCCGAAGGCCGTCCTGCTGGGCCTGGAGAACGCCTCGCCCCGCACCGTCGACGTCGACCAGGCCGACAAGGACGTCGAGCGGATCATCGCCGAGAAGCGGATCAGCCTGCTCGGCGAGCACACCATCGACTTCGACCCGGACACCCAGCTGGTCCTGCACCGCCGCCGCTCGCTGCCGTACCACGCCAACGGCATGACCCTGTGGGCGTACGCGGCGGACGGCTCGACCCTGCTGGAGAAGACCTACTACTCGGTCGGCGGCGGCTTCGTGGTGGACGAGGACGCCATCGGCGCGGACCGGGTCAAGCCCGACGACACCGCGCTGCGCTACCCCTTCCGCACCGGTGAGGAGCTGCTGCGCCTCACCCGGGAGACCGGCCTGTCCATCTCCGGCCTGATGCTGGAGAACGAGAAGGCCTGGCGCAGCGAGGAGGAGATCCGCACCGGGCTGCTGGAGATCTGGTCCGTGATGCAGGAGTGCGTGCGGGCCGGCATGACCCGCGAGGGCATCCTGCCGGGCGGCCTGAAGGTCCGCCGCCGGGCGGCCGCCGCGGCGCGGACGCTGCGCGCCGAGGGCATCGGGCCGGCCAACGCGATGGAGTGGGTGACCCTCTACGCGATGGCGGTCAACGAGGAGAACGCCTCCGGCCGCCGGGTGGTCACCGCGCCGACCAACGGTGCCGCCGGGATCATCCCGGCCGTCCTGCACTACTACCTGAACTTCATCCCGGGCGCCGACGAGGACGGCATCGTCCGCTTCCTCCTCGCGGCCGGCGCCATCGGCATGCTCTTCAAGGAGAACGCCTCCATCTCCGGCGCCGAGGTCGGCTGCCAAGGCGAGGTCGGCTCCGCCTGCTCGATGGCCGCGGGCGGCCTCGCCGAGGTCCTCGGCGGCACCCCCGAGCAGGTCGAGAACGCCGCCGAGATCGGCATCGAGCACAACCTCGGCCTCACCTGCGACCCGGTCGGCGGCCTGGTCCAGATCCCCTGCATCGAGCGCAACGGCATGGCCTCGGTCAAGGCCGTCACCGCGGCCCGGATGGCGCTGCGCGGCGACGGGCGGCACCACGTCTCGCTGGACAAGGCGATCAAGACGATGAAGGAGACCGGCGCCGACATGAAGATCAAGTACAAGGAGACCTCGCGCGGCGGCCTCGCCGTGAACGTCATCGAGTGCTGATCGCGGCGGTCTGACGGCCCCCGGGCGGAGTTCCCCTCCACCCGGGGGCCTTCGCGCTTCCCCGGCCTTTCCCCGGCTCGGGACTCCCCCGGCTCAGGACTCCCCCGGCTCAGGCCGTGAACGGGCGGGCCCGGCGGGCGTCCCGCAACGCCTGGGCCCACCAGGTGAGTTGGTCGAGCATGGTCTTGGCGGCCGCGTCGGCGGCCGGGTCGACCGCCCTGCCGTCGGCGTCGAAGCACTGCGCGGCGCCGTGGAAGCTGACCGTGTTGCGGATCGTCGCCGCGTTCAACTCGGCCATCACCACGCGGAGTTGCTCGACCGCACGAAGGCCGCCGGACAGGCCGCCGTACGAGACGAAGCCGACCGGCTTGCCGTGCCACTGCCAGTTGTGCCAGTCGATGGCGTTCTTCAGCGGGGCCGGGAAACTGTGGTTGTACTCGGGCGTGACGATCACGAACGCGTCGGCCGCCTCCAGCCGGGGCGACACGGCGGCCAGCAACTCGGCGTCGCCCGGCGCCGGTTCACCACCGAAGGACGGGAAGGTGACGGGCAGCGGGGTCTCCACCAGGTCGATCAGGTCGGCGGTCAGGTCGCCGCGCGCTTCGAGGTGGCCGAGCAGCCAGTCGGCGACCACCGGACCGAAACGGCCCTCGCGGGTGCTGCCGACGAGGACGGCGACCTTCAGGTTCTGCTCCGTGGACATGGGGATCCCCCTCCGGGATGGGCACTGGGCCCGGCGTATCCGTCGGATACAACGTACACATCGATGTGTACGCCGTCCACTGTGGATACGCCGTACACCGGAAGTGCTACGGTGAGAACGAATCCGGCCGGAAGGAGCCCGCCCCATGCCCGCCCAGCAGGCCCCCAGTGGTGACAGCGACAGAACCCAGGTCCCGCTCTGGGAACGCCTGGCCCGCCCGGCCCCCGCGCCGCGCACCACCCTGACCCCGCACCGGATCGCCGAGACCGCGGTCGCCATCGCCGACGCCGAGGGCCTGGACGCCGTCACCATGCGCCGGCTGGCCGCCGAACTCGGGGTCGCCCCGATGGCCGCCTACCGGTACGTCTCCGGCAAGGACGAACTCATCGAGCTGATGGTCGACTTCGCCTACGGCCGGCTCCCCCTGGACGCCCCCGCCGAGGGCTGGCGGGACACCATGCGCACCCTGGCCGTCCACCTGCGGGCCATGCACCTGGCCCACCCCTGGACCGTCAGGGCGGCCACCCCGTTCTCCCTCAGCCCCAACCAACTGGCCGTCCCCGAGCACGCGTTCGCCGCCCTCGCCGAGCACGGCCTGGACGCCGACACCGCCATGGCGGTGTTCCGCACCGTCACCGGCTACGTCCACGGCTCGGTCACCACCGAAATCACCCTCGCGACCCTGCGCCGCGAACGCGGCTGGTCCGACGGCGACCAGACCCGGGCCGGCCTGGCCCCCCGGATGAGCTGGCTGATGAACACCGGCCGCTACCCCCGCTACCAGCGCTACCTCCACGAGGCCACCCGCAAGGACGACCCCGACTGGCAGTTCGAGACCGGCCTCGACTGCGTCCTCGACGGCATCGCCGCCCACTTCGGCCTCTGACCGGCCCGGGCGGCGGCCCGCACGGCGGCCCACGCGGCGGCACGGGGGCCGGCTATCCGGCCGGTCGCTCGCCCGCAATGATCAGGCGGTAGCCGTAGTCCACGCTCTCCCGGTCGAGCAGGTCGGCGTACCGCCGGTGCCACTCCCCCAAGGCGAGGTCGGCCCGCAGCCGCTCGACCGCCGGCTCCACCACCTCCGGCGGCAGCGTCGCGAAGGTCGAACTGGCCTGCCGGACGGCCCGGTCGAGGTAGAGCTCGGGCCGCCGCCAGTAGGCGGCCTGGTAGCCGTCGGTGAAGTCGTGCGGGATGGGGAACGGCAGCACGGTGTGGGCGCCCAGGGCCTCCACCACCTCGGCGAGCGGGGTGAAGCGGCCGTCCTCCAGCTCCCGGATCTCCGGCAGGTAGTCCTCCAGCAGCCACAGTTGCGGCCGGTGCGCCGGATCCCAGGTGAACACCACCTGCCGCCGCGCGACCCGCCGCAGCTCGGCGAGCCCCTGCCGCAGGTCCGGCCAGTGGTGGACGGTCAGCACGGCCATCGCGGCGTCGAACGCCCCGTCCGTGATGGGGAGTTGCGAGGCCGATGCCTTGATCTTCCGCCGCCCGGGGTGCTGGTCGAGCATGACCTGCGACGGATCGACGGCCGTGACCTCGGCGCCCTCCGGCTCGTACGACCCCGCCCCCGCACCGACGTTGACCACCGTGCGCGCCCCCCGCAGCGCGGACCCGATCAACGCGTGCAGCCGTGGATCCGGCCGCCGGATCCGCCGGTACCCGACGCCGATGCGGTCATACGCCACCGGTCCGCTCTGCTCTTCCAGGTGTCCCATCCGGCCAGCCCAGCAGACGGCGCCGCTGCCGACAACCGGTTCGCCCCGACGCGCGGGAAGTCGGCCGGCCGACTTCCCGCGCGAGCCCGGCGGTTAGCGGCGGGCGGGGAGGGCGAGGAAGGCCAGGCCGCCGGCCAGGACGGCGAGGCCGCACCAGGAGGCGGCGGGGAGGCGCTCGCCGAGGGCGGCCACGCCGAGGACGGCGGCGACGGCCGGTTCGGCGAGGGTCAGGGTGGTGGCGGTCTGGGCGGTGGTGTGGCGCAGGCCGCGGCCGAACAGCCAGTACGCGAGGAAGGTGGTGACCACCGCGAGGTGCAGCACCACGCCCGCTCCGCGCGCCGAGGCGAGCCACGCCAGGTCACCGGTGAGCAGCACCGGCAGGACGATCAGCGCCCCGCCGGCGAACATCGCGCCCATCACCCCGCCCGAGGGGTGCCCGGCGTTGATCAGCCGTCCGCCGATCAGCGAGTAGACGGCGTACGAGAGCCCCGAGAGCGCCGCCAGCAGCACGCCCAGTGGGTCCACCGCCGTGCCGCCTCCGGCGAGTTCGGGGCCCAGCACGAGCACGGCGCAGCCGAGTACGGCGAGCGCCGTGGCCCCGGCCCACCGCCCGCCGGGCCGGCCCTGCCGGGCGAGCCAGCCGAGCAGTCCGGTGAACACCGGCGCGCTGCCGAGGGCGATCACGGTGGCGACGGCCACGCCGGTACGGCTCACCGCCGGGTAGAAGGTCAGCGGGTACCCGGCCACCGCGACGGCTCCGGCCGCGAGCAGCCACCGCTCGCGCGGCACGCACACCCGGGGCAGCTCCCGGGCGGTGCGGTCGGTGAGGAACAGCAGCAGTCCGCCGAGCACCAGCCCGGCGGCGCCGATCCCCGCCGCCGGGGCGCCGGAGGGCGCCAGCGAGCTGGCCGTGCCGGTGGTGCCCCAGAGGACGGCGGCGATCAGGATCGGCACCGCGCCACCGCGGGGGCGGGCGCGGCGGGGGGCCTGGGGAACGGAGGGAACGGTACGGGCAGGGGAGGACAAGCGATTCGGCACAGTCGTGAACTTCCGTCGTCGAAGACCGTCAGGAGAGGGGTTCCGAGAACGGGCGCACGCCATCGGCCCGCGGCGGCCGCCATCGGGCCGGGCCGGGGTCGCAGGGGATCAAGCCACCGGAGCGCGCGCCCGATCAGGCGCTGAGCGGTGGCAGCACGACGTGCCAGTACAGGTTCACGGGCCCGATGCTATCCGCCCGCACGAGAAGTCGACAGGGCCGACTTCCCACGCAGGCACCCCACCCGCCTCCGGGGGGTCGCCCCGCCCCTCCCGGGGGCGCGTTGCCCCTCGCGCACACCCGTTGGCGGCCCGGCGTTCGGCTTTCCCCCGTGGCGGACCGTCGACGGGTCCCTACGCTGAGTGTCGGCCCGTCGGCTCACCGGAAGGACCCGCTCATGCGCCGCTCCCGCCTCGTGCTGCCCGTGATCCTGGCTGTCGTGGTCGGCTCCGGCCTGGTCGCCGCCGATGTGGCGCAGGAGGAGCCGTACCTGTCCGTGAGTCTGCCGGTGCTCCGCGATCCGGACGCCCAGCAGCTGCTCCACCGCATGACGGACCCGGTGCAGGACTGGGTGGAGTCCGGGGATCCGGCGGCGGCCGGCTACGCGGGGACGGTGATCGACGCGTCCGACCAGCACGCCGACGTCTACTGGAAGGGCGCGGCCCCGGCCACGGTCCGCTCCCTGCTCGACGCGAACGCCCGGCCCGGCTACACCGTCGACGTCCACCGGAGTCCGTACTCCCGCGCGGAGATGCGCGCCGCGATCGACCGTTTCACCGCCGCCGTGGCCCGCGACGCCTGGACGTCGATCGGCCCCCAGGAGGACGGCGCCGCCATCGCGATCACGTACACGCCGGCGGCGGCGAAGCGGCTCACCGGTGGTGACGCGGACGCGCAGGCGTACTCCTCGCGGGCCGCCGAGATCGCCGGGATGCCGGTGACGGCCAGCGTCGAGGGAACCCCGGTGGCGCTGTCCGGCAGCCGGCACTCCGACAGCGCGCCGTACTACGCGGGGGCCGAGGTGAGCACGGCGAAGGCGTCGTTCTGCTCGACGGCGTTCAGCGGCTGGAAGGGCGGGACGAAGGTGGTACTGACCGCCGCGCACTGCGGCGGCGGCCGGTACTACAACGGCACCGGCGGCTACATCGGCGACCTGTCCTCGGTCGGCGACGGCCTGGACGTCGGCATGATCGCGGTCAACGGCAGCGGCGGCGGCCGGTTCTACGACGGCGCCTGGTCGGACAGCGGCGGCTCGTCCCGGCACACGTACGGGGCCGGGCGGAACAACGTCGGGGACCTGGTCTGCCTGAGCGGCGCCCAGTCGGGGTGGAAGTGCGACGTGCAGATCAAGCGGGTCGACGTGGAGACGACGAACGACGAGGGCACGAAGATCAGGCCGGTGGACGTCGCCGAGTCGAAGGGCGGCGACCGCCGGGCGATCGCCGCGCAGGGCGACAGCGGCGGCCCGGCGGTGGCGAACCCGTCCGGCCCGAACGGCGACATGGAGGCCCGCGGCGTGATCGTGGCGGCGAGGTCCGAGGTCGGCTGCCCGGCCGGATCCACGGCGCACCCGACCAAGTGCTACTCGCAGGTGCTGTACGTGCCGATGACGCCGGTGGTGAACCAGATGGGTTTCTCACTGTCCTGACCCGGGGGACCCTGAAGTTCGGCAACATCCGTGATCCCGCCTTCGCGGGCTGTCAGCCCTTTCCGTGCAGGCGAATCGCGCGAACAGGCCTTCGGCAAGCCTGAACAGGCTGCCACAGGCCGGTGACGCCTGCCCCTGTTGCGGGGGGGGGGGGGCCGGCGCCCGGCCCGCCCCACCCGGGGAGGGGCCCGGCAGACCGCGGGGGGGTGAAAGCGGACAACCCCCCCCCGGGGCAACACCCCCACCGCCCAC